>NZ_JACJPZ010000107.1:0-2078 GCF_014696335.1 Dolichospermum sp. FACHB-1250 | reverse complement strand
TCGCTTCCCACCTATCCTGCGCAAGCGAAGCCCGAACACAATTCCAGGCTACAGTAAAGCTTCATAGGGTCTTTCTGTCCAGGTGCAGGCAGTCCGTATCTTCACAGACATTCCTATTTCGCCGAGTCTCTCTCTGAGACACCATCCAAATCGTTACGCCTTTCGTGCGGGTCGGAACTTACCCGACAAGGAATTTCGCTACCTTAGGACCGTTATAGTTACGGCCGCCGTTCACCGGGGCTTCGGTCGCCAGCTTCACTTTCGCTGACCAGCTTCCTTAACCTTCCGGCACTGGGCAGGCGTCAGCCCCCATACGTCCTCTTGCGAGTTAGCGGAGACCTGTGTTTTTGGTAAACAGTCGCTTGGATCTCTTCACTGCGACCCACTGCTGAGGTGGGCACCCCTTCTTCCGAAGTTACGGGGCCATTTTGCCGAGTTCCTTAGAGAGAGTTATCTCGCGCCCCTTGGTATTCTCAACCTCCCTACCTGTGTCGGTTTCGGGTACGGGTGTTCTATCTTCATCACATATACAGCTTTTCTTGGCACTTTCCTTCACCACTCGGAGTTCGTAAACCCCTCCCAAACCAATCAGGGTATGGCTATCTTTCATGCGTCCCTGTCTATGCTCCCACAGAACAGTAAGTGACTATTGACACTTTGTCCATCGACTACGCCTTTCGGCCTCGCCTTAGGTCCCGACTAACCCAGAGTGGACGAACCTGGCTCTGGAACCCTTAGGGTTTCGGGGTGTATGATTCTCACATACATTTGCGCTACTCAAGCCGACATTCTCACTTCCGTTTCGTCCACAGCTGCTTGCCGCTACTGCTTCTCCCTACTACGGAACGCTCCCCTACCGATTATGATTAGTAATCCCACAGCTTCGGTACATCACTTAGCCCCGTTCATTTTCGGCGCAAGAACGCTTGACTAGTGAGCTATTACGCACTCTTTCAAGGGTGGCTGCTTCTAGGCAAACCTCCTAGTTGTCTAGGCATTCTCACCTCCTTTATCACTTAGTGATGATTTGGGGACCTTAGCTGGTGGTCTGGGCTGTTTCCCTCTTGACAATGAAGCTTATCCCCCACTGTCTCACTGGCTGTGTGTTCTCTGGGTATTCTGAGTTTGTCTCGATTTGGTACCGGTCTCCCAGCCCGCACCGAAACAGTGCTTTACCCCCCAGATTTAATCACAACCGCTGCGCCTCAACACATTTCGGGGAGAACCAGCTAGCTCCTGGTTCGATTGGTATTTCACCCCTAACCACACCTCATCCGCTGATTTTTCAACATCAGTCGGTTCGGACCTCCACTTGGTGTTACCCAAGCTTCATCCTGGACATGGTTAGATCACCAGGGTTCGGGTCTATAAACACTGATTTTCGCCCTCTTCAGACTCGGTTTCCCTTTGGCTCCAGCATTCTCGCTTTAACCTACCAGTGCCTATAAGTCGCCGGCTCATTCTTCAACAGGCACGCGGTCATCCGTTTAATCGGACTCCCACTGCTTGTAAGCTTATGGTTTCATGTTCTATTTCACTCCCCTTCCGGGGTTCTTTTCACCTTTCCCTCGCGGTACTTGTTCTCTATCGGTCACACAGTAGTATTTAGCCTTACGAGGTGGTCCTCGCTGATTCATACGGAATTTCTCGTGCTCCGTACTACTCGGGATGCAGCTACTATCCTTTGGTTTTTGACTACAAGACTTTCACTTCCTCTGGTACAGTATTTAGCTGTTTCGTCTAACCTAAGTGATTCGATCTTGCTGTCCCACTACCCCAAAAGATAAATCCTTTGGTTTAGGCTCTTCCCCTTTCGCTCACCACTACTTAGGGAATCTCTGTTTTGATTTCTCTTCCTCCAGCTACTAAGATGTTTCAGTTCGCTGGGTTGGCTCTTTCCTGTCTATATATTCAACAGGTAGTATTTAGGGTTGCCCCATTCGGATATTTCCGGCTCTTCGTTTGCTTCCAACTCCCCGGAACATTTCGTCGGTAACCACGTCCTTCTTCGCCTCTGTGTGCCTAGGTATCCACCATTAGCCCTTATTAGCTTGACCACAATTTTTCTTGGCTTTCAC
>NZ_JACJPZ010000105.1:0-1846 GCF_014696335.1 Dolichospermum sp. FACHB-1250 | reverse complement strand
ATATGAAAGCACCTGATACCATTATTAAACTTGTTGAACATTTTCACTCTTCGATAGAATTGTATCGTGCGGGGGGAATTAATGAAACACAAACTAGAATTGAGTTTATTAATCCTTTCTTTGCTGCTTTAGGGTGGGATATTAATAATGAACGACAAATTTCTGATATTTATAAAGACGTTGTTCATGAAGATTCTTTAAAAATTAGCGACGCAAATAAAGCCAAAGCACCTGATTATAGTTTTTGGGTTGGGGGAACAAGAAAGTTTTTTGTGGAAGCGAAAAAACCCGCTGTTAATGTTGGTAATAATATGAGTGCGGCTTTTCAAGTCAGACGTTATGGCTGGTCTGCAAAATTACCTTTAAGCATTTTAACAGATTTTGAAGAATTTGCAGTTTATGATTGTCGAATTATGCCAAATAAAAACGATTCTCCCTTGATAGCGAGAATCAAACATTTTCATTATACAAAATATGTGGAAAAATGGCAAGAGATTTATGATCTTTTTTCTAAGGAAGCTGTCTTAAATGGTTCTTTAGAAAGATTTGCAGAAACCAAAGTTAAAGCTGGGATTACTGTTGATCAAAAATTTCTCCAAGAAATTGAAATTTGGCGAGAAAATTTAGCGGCTAATATTGTTGGGAAAAATCCCCAAATTCAACAAAGAGAGTTAAATTTTGCGGTTCAAATGACGATTAATAGAATTGTCTTTTTACGGATTTGTGAAGATAGAGGAATTGAACCTTATCAACAGTTATATAATTTATTAAAGTTTGAAAATTTTTATCAAGAATTAGGGCGGTTATTTATCAATGCAGATTATCGCTATAATTCGGGTTTATTCCATTTTCAAGGTGAAAAAGGACGAGAAAATCCTGATGATTTTACTTTGAATTTAACTATAGATGATGCTATTTTAACATTAATTATTAGAAAACTTTATCCTCCAGAAAGTCCTTATGAGTTTTCTGTGATTCCTGTGGAAATTTTAGGACAAGTTTATGAACAATTTTTAGGTAAAGTCATTCAAATATCTGCAAGTCGTCAAGCAGTTATTGAAGATAAACCGGAAGTAAGAAAAGCTGGAGGTGTTTATTATACTCCTAGTTATATTGTTGATTATATTATTAAACAAACTATTGGTAAGGTTTTAGAAAATAAGAAACCAGATAAAATCCAAGATATAACAATTATTGATCCTGCTTGTGGTTCGGGTTCTTTTTTAATTGTGGCCTATCAATTTCTCCTAGATTGGTATTTAGAACAATATCTGCAAAATCCCCAGAAATACAAAAATAAATTCTATCAAATTTCAGATCATCAATGGCGTTTAACCGCAAGTGAGAGAAAGCAAATTTTATTAACTCATATTTATGGTGTTGATATTGATCAACAAGCGGTAGAAACAACTAAATTATCTTTGTTATTAAAGGTACTGGAAGGAGAATCAGGAGAAACAATTACCAGACAATTACAGTTATTTAAAGAACGGGCTTTACCTGATTTAGATTATAATATTCAGTGTGGTAATACCTTGATAGACGCAGAATTTTATCAACATAATCAATTAAATTTTTTAGACGAAAATACGGCTTATAGAGTTAATATTTTTGACTGGAAATCGGCTTTTTCTGTTATTATGAAACGAGGTGGTTTTGATGTAGTTATTGGTAATCCTCCCTATATTAGAATCCAAGCTTTAAAAGAATGGGCTGCTTTAGAAGTTGAATTTTATAAACAACAGTATGTTTCTGCTAGTAAGGGAAACTATGATATTTATGTTGTCTTTGTGGAAAAGGGATTAGAGCTATTAAGAAAAGATGGCTATTTAGGTTTTATTTTACC
>NZ_JACJPZ010000104.1:0-2360 GCF_014696335.1 Dolichospermum sp. FACHB-1250 | reverse complement strand
ATCACAGCATCAAAACCGGGATTTTCTTTCCAACTAGCACTTTCTAAATCAATAAAAACCTCTGGAAATTCCAAATCCCAATGAAAAAACCGCTTTTGGTCAAACAACCTTCTCGCTTCCTCATATACCGCAATATCAGCAGCATTCATATTTTCAAACTTAGCATTGATCGCATTTATACCAAATCTTTCTAAAAAATTCTTAGCTTGTTTCACACCAAAAAATTGAGAAACATAAATATCTAATAACCTTTTAAAAGGTTTCGCAGCCTGATCAAATTCCTTAAATAACCTCTCGCTGGTTTCCACCTCCGCAAAAGTTGCATCACTTAATGTACTCACACCGCGCATAATTTCCGCAGCACGTAACAACCCCACAAACGGACCTGTTAATAAACTCAATTGGCCACTTTCTTCCTTCATCATATTCGCTTCTGCTTCTCGCGCAGTTGTACCAATAAGAGAATTTCCGCAGCGCAAATGATGATCTAAAAAACTCAAAGGAGCGCCAATTGTGAAAAAATGTAACCATAAACTTACCTTGGCTAATTCTACGGCCATGGGATTCAAATCTACACCATAAATACAGCGTTTCATGACCACTCTTTGTAAAAGTTGATTATCGTCTAAATTGATATCAATATTAATTCCCTGCTGTTGTAAGTTTTCTAAAATACTATTGCGGGTTTTTCCTAACATCTCCAAAATGGGATTATGTTCGGGATATTCATTTAAAATATTGATTAATTCGTCTGTCAAATAGTCAACAGCTTCCACTAAAAAGTGTCCGCTTCCCATAGCAGGATCACAAATTTTAATATCAAGTAAAGTATTTTGTGCTTGTCTTTCTAAACGTTGTAAATCTTTTTGTAAGCCGTTACGACTTTGTACTCCTAATCTACCATCTATCATTTTTTCATGTAATTGGTTAATTTTGGTCATTAAATCTGCAAATCTTTGTTTTCTCTCCTCTAAAATTGGTTTGAGAGTATGACTAACAATGTATTTAACAATATAATCTGGTGTGTAATAAGAACCTGTAGCTTTTCTTTCACCCTTATCATTTTCTAAATGCACTTTTCCCGTTTTTTCATCTTCAATAATTAAACGATATTCTAATAATCCTTCATAAATTGAACCCAATTGTCGCACACCTAAAAAGCTGTAGTCAATGGGTAATTTTTCAAAACGTGCTAATTTATCCAAAGCGGGAAATAAAATAGCATCAGATATTTGATGTTCAGACAAAAAATAATTCTCTGGATAATCTTCCCTATCTCCAAGTTCATGAAAATCAAAGTGAAATAAACCACCATTATAACGAGGTACTTCTAAAGCTTTATCACCCCTATCTACTATTTCAAATAAACCTAACAAACTCTGATAAATTTTTGTGGAAGTTTCACTTAATGTTCTTTGTTTATCCAGACTTGCGGCTATTTCTTGGGTAATTTTAATTAAACTATAATCACGGTAAGCAGTGGTAATTGGTAATAAGTTTCTCGCTTCAGCATATAAGAGAAATAACAACTTATATAAAAATGATAAAGTCGCTGCGTAAATCTGTTTTGGTTCTATGGTTTTTCCCCGTCGCATTGCGTCTACTATAAACCCTCTTGCTAAATCAGGAAATATCTGATCAAATACTAAGGTTTTTAATTCGTTTCCTACTTGAGTCGCATAAGTTGTACTTCCTGCTCTGACTCGTTCTAAAAAGTTTTTGTTGTAGCTATCTTTTGCAAAAGCCGCGCTGCTAAAAAATAACCAAAAGTATTTGAATTGTTCTATATCTTCGGTTTCTAGTAATTCCACTAAATCAACTGGATAAAATTCCGTTGCGGTAGAAGAAGCTTGACGATAATATAAACGCCATTCTCTCCCATTGGTTAAAATTCCCCAGTCAACATTTGTACCACTTAAATAACTGGAAATCTGAAAAGATGGGTTGGCATTTTTGAAAATGTCCCGTTGATCATTAGTGGAAATTTTACTTAATGGTCGTTGCCAATATTTAGCTTCTGCTATTACTAATACTCGACTATAAAAGGCAGTTTCATTATTTTGCAAAGAGTAGGCTGTATCTCTTTCACTTTCATTTAAAAACAAGGCATAATCAGGACGTTCTGCTCTACCTTGACCACGAGAAATGACTTGAGGAATATATTTAAAACCTAAAATTTCTAAAGCTGGTTTAATAAATATATCTTCAGTTTGAGCTTCATTCAGAGTGGCTAAAATCGCCTTTTTTGATAAATAAAGATTTTTTAATGCCGCAAATTCTGCTTTAATATCTAATTGCCATTCTGGAAGTTCTTGAATGCGATAATCTAAATAATGTTGAGAAAATAAGGGTTTATTTGT
>NZ_JACJPZ010000103.1:0-3821 GCF_014696335.1 Dolichospermum sp. FACHB-1250 | reverse complement strand
CTTGTTAGAAAGAAGTCAGAAGTTTCGGGATTCTTTGATGGAAACCGCAGCGATAACGGGCCAGGATAAGCCCCAGACTCTAGAACCTGAAGTCAGGTCAATCAGAGAGCGAACTATCAGCAATTGACACTGTTTGACCAAGGTTTAACTACGTTAGTTGTGTATCTCTTACCTCTTGCCTCTTCCCTATGCAATTACTTTCGCCGCTCATGTAATTTCCGATACACATCCCTTAAATCAACTTGATGATATGCCAAAGCTACTAGACTATGATAGAATAAATCCGCGACTTCACCAGCGATCGCATCACTATCATCATCTTTACAAGCCATAACCACCTCCGCGCTTTCCTCACCAATCTTTTTCAAAATCTTATTATCACCACCTGCCAATAATTTACAGGTATAAGAAGTTTCATTAGGTTCATCCCGGCGATCGCAGATAACAGCAAACAATTGTGATAAACTATCCCCTGGTGGTGGTGTCACCGTCCCACCAACCTGGTGAAAACAACTACGTTCCCCCGTATGACAAGCAACATCACCCAATTGCTCCACAACCACCAAAAGAGCATCACTATCGCAATCATAACGAATACTTTGCACCTTTTGAATATGGCCAGAAGTTGCCCCTTTGTGCCAAAATTCCTGACGGGAACGACTCCAAAACCAAGTTTCCCCAGTTTCTAAAGTCTTTTGTAAAGATTCTTGATTCATCCAAGCCATCATTAGCACCGTACCATCTAGATAATCTTGGATAATAGCCGGAACTAAACCCTTGTCATCATAGCGAATTTTGTCCACAGGGATAGCAGATGAGAGTAATAACAGTTGGGGAGAGGACATACCAGTTAATTTAGAATAATCTTTGACCTAACATAGCATTTTCGGTTAATTCTAGATCATAGAAATTCTGAGTAACTTTTCGACCTATCCTAAGATAGAGCATAAATTATTTATTTCCCCAGTTTAGGGAGGAAACCTTGGTAAATACCTCAATTAAAACCACAAAATCACAAGAAATCTTTGCTGCTGCTCAAAAACTTATGCCCGGAGGGGTTAGTTCTCCCGTGCGTGCGTTTAAATCCGTAGGTGGACAACCAATAGTATTTGATCGTGTTCATGGCGCATATATTTGGGATGTAGACGGTAACAAATACATTGACTATGTTGGTACTTGGGGACCAGCCATTTGTGGTCATGCTCACCCAGAAGTCATTTCCGCACTACACACAGCCCTAGACAAAGGGACTAGTTTTGGCGCTCCCTGCGTCCTAGAAAACATTTTAGCGGAAATGGTCATTGATGCTGTTCCTAGCGTGGAAATGGTCAGATTTGTCAACTCTGGTACAGAAGCTTGTATGGCTGTATTACGGCTCATGCGAGCCTTCACTAACAGAGAAAAAGTAATCAAGTTTGAAGGCTGCTATCACGGACACGCTGATATGTTCTTGGTCAAAGCCGGTTCTGGAGTCGCTACTCTGGGTTTACCCGACTCACCCGGAGTACCTAAAGCTACCACAGCCAGCACTTTAACCGCCCCTTTCAATGATTTAGACGCGGTAAAAGCCCTATTTGAACAAAACCCTGGGGAAATCGCCGGTATCATTCTTGAACCAGTAGTTGGTAACGCCGGTTTTATTACCCCTGATGCTGGGTTCTTAGAAGGACTCAGGGAACTTACTCATGAATATGGTGCATTATTAGTATTTGATGAAGTCATGACAGGCTTTCGGATTGCTTACGGTGGCGCTCAAGCAAAATTTGGTATTACTCCCGACTTAACAACTTTAGGTAAAGTTATTGGTGGCGGTTTACCAGTGGGCGCGTATGGTGGTCGCCGCGAAATCATGTCTATGATTGCTCCCGCAGGTCCAGTGTATCAAGCAGGAACTCTTTCCGGTAATCCTTTAGCTATGACAGCGGGGATTAAAACCCTAGAATTACTCAGCAAACCTGGTACTTATCAATACTTAGAACAAATTACTAAACAGTTAGCTGATGGATTGTTAAAAATCTGCGCTGATACGGGTCACGCTGCTTGTGGTGGTAATATTAGCGCGATGTTTGGGTTGTTTTTCACCTCTGGACCAGTACATAATTATGAAGACGCTAAAAAGGCTGATACAGCGAAGTTTGGTCGTTTTCATCGCGGAATGTTAGAACATGGTATTTACCTAGCACCGTCTCAATTTGAAGCTGGTTTCACTTCTTTAGCACACACTAAAGAAGATATCGAACAGACTTTAGCGGCCGCGAAAGATGTCCTGTCTAGTCTGTAACATCTTTATTTAAGTAATATCAACTATCCCCGACTTCTTGTATCAAATAAAAAAGAAGTCGGGGATCTGGAATTTGTGGTGTTTACCCTTCTATGATTTTAATTTCCTCTGGTGTTAATTCATAAAGTTGATAAACTAGTTGATCTATTTCTGTTTCAATGTTTTTAACATTTTTACCGTTAGCATCAAGACATTTTTGTACAAGGTTTTCTATTTCTTGACGCTGTGATTCCGTTGCGGTGGGAATAGGAAAATCTTTCATAAAAATCGAGCTTGGTTCATAAAAATCACCCTGTAGTTTTGAAAGTAGCTGCTGAAATAAAAACATGACAACACTAGAGTTAAGAACTGCTAGTAAAACTTTATCATTGCAAGGAATAATAAATGCCTTTTGATTGGTATAATATCCTGATTCATCCCACGCAAATTCATTACGTTTACAGATATTTGGATAAATAATTTTAGGTTGCTCAAATTCTGACCAGTAAATGCAAGAGCGAAGCTCCCAAAAGAATTTTCCTTGATCTGAACGTTTAATTAATGTATTTCTAAATTGAGAAAAATATCTATAAATTGCAGGATATGTTTTATCAAAAATTTTCTCTGCTTCTTTCTCTATTTTATCAGACCAAGAATGTTTTTTATTTTCAGAAGATTCTATTTTGATAAGATATTGCTCTGCAAATTGTAAATCCCATCTTTTAACATCACGACCACGCAGCAAAGGCTTGATAACTTCAGCAGAAGAAGGATGTTCAGCAATTAGTCTATCTCGTGTTTCTCTATCTATAACGAAAGCTTCATTAAAACCTGTTTTAATTCCGTAATAAAATTGACCATTAACATACTCTTCTAATGGTGTACCAAAATTTCGCAATTTTGTTAATAAATCTAGGATTTGCGAGGATTCTAGCCGCCAACCGTCTGATTGTAAATTCTTCTGTAAAATAATTAAACCCTCCTTTTTTAATACCGTTACAAATTCAGCAATCTTTTCTTTTTTCGTTGTATTCCATGATAATATCTGTACTTGGTTATGCTCTGGTTTAACCTTACTTAAAGTAATAATGCTAGGATAAGCAATGGCTTCTTCAAAAACTGGGAAATCACCAAAATCAATTAGATTGTAAATGGTTGTTGAATTTGTTAAAAGCTGACGTAATTTTTCACCATAACCTGCTCGAAAATATTTATTAGAAGAGATGTAAGTTAAATGACCTTTCGATTTTAATAAATGCAACCCTATTTCATAGAAATAAACAAATATATCAGCAATTCCTGTATAACATTGATAACGCTGCTGCAAAATTGGTTTTAATTGTTTAATTTCTTCCTGTCTAATATAAGGAGGATTTCCCATAACCACATCAAAACCAACAAAAACACCATCATTATTTAACACTTCAGGAAACTCAAAGCGCCATTCTAAAGCATTTTCATACATTCTACCATTTTCTATTTCCTCAATTTCCACCCGTAACTTATCAATTTCATTATTCAACTTAGCGATTTTTTTCTCCCGCTTCGTTCTCTCAGCTTT
>NZ_JACJPZ010000102.1:0-4973 GCF_014696335.1 Dolichospermum sp. FACHB-1250 | reverse complement strand
AGAAGGTTGTTTGACCAAAAGCGGTTTTTTCATTGGGATTTGGAATTTCCAGAGGTTTTTATTGATTTAGAAAGTGCTAGTTGGAAAGAAAATCCCGGTTTTGATGCTGTGATTGGAAATCCACCTTATATCAATGTTTTAAACATTGAGGGTAAAGAACGAGATTATCTTTTAAAAACTTATGATTCTGCTCAAGGAAGGGTTGATATTTACATACTGTTTTTTGATAAATCTCTTGATATATTAAAAACTGAAGGAGTATGTGGTGTAATTACTCCCAATAAATACTTTGTGTATGGTTATGGTAATTTTCTGAGAAAAAAGCTACTACAAAAAACAACTATCTTAAATCTTGTAGATTTAGCAAAAGCTGAGAGTATTTTTATAGAAGCAGCAACATATACAGTTATATCTATATTTAAAAATAAGTGTCCAACAAATGATCACTTAATAGATACAAGTGTCTTCATTTTAGATCAACCATTATATATTTTGGATATCAAACAAGGAGAATTAAATGGTGCTTGTACTCGTAAATTAATTCCTCAAGATAGGTTTTTCAGAACTCCAGTAAATGTTTTTTCCTTATTTCTTGATGACATTCAATGGAAAATATATGAAAAAACTTATCAAACTTCAACTTTTATTGGAGATAAATGTGACATAGAACAATGTATTCGCATAGGAAGTAAAAAACTTAGAGACGAACTCATAATTACTTCTAGCCAATATTCAAACCTAAAAGAATCAATAAAAACACGCACTAAACCAATTATTGATGCTGAGGAAGTGGAAAGATACTGGATTAATTGGGAAGGTAGATATTTAATTTATGATCAAGAAAAATTATATAATCCAAAATCAGAAGAACTTTTTGAACAGAAAAAAATTGTGGTTAAGGATATAGGAAAAAATTTAACTGTAGGACTTGATATTTCTCAGGATAATTCATACTATGCTCTAAATACAGTGTATATCATTATCCCCAAATATAGCAAGGAAGTAAATATTAGTTTTTTAGCTGCTATTCTTAATTCTCCCTTGAGTGATTTTCTTTATAAACTTCTATTTGGTGCTTTAACTATTCGTGGTGGATACATTAGATTTAGAGAATATCTTCAATATCTTCCTATTCCAAAAATATCCTTCACAACTCCCGCAGAAAAACGTCAAACTTATCTAGAAAACACAATTAACCTTTACCAACAATATCAAATCAATCATAACCCAAATATCCTACTTACCCAAATTGATCACCACCTCAACCAACAACCAGAAGAAGCAGACGTAATTCATGACTTACTGGCATATTTAGCCGAACAAATGATAGAATTAAATAAACAAAAACAAACAGAAATCAAAGGCTTTTTAACATGGTTAGGAAGATTAATCGGTACTGATATTGATAATCTTACCAATAAATCTAAAATTCAAAATTATTTAGGTGATTATTATAAACAAAAACAAGCAGACAACCATTTAACCCTTGACGAATTAATTGATATTCTCAAGAAAAACAAGAAAAAACTAAAAATTGATATCAGCGGTAGAAAAGAACAAGAAACATTAGCCAAAGAATACCAAGCCAGTTTAAACACACTCCTACCCATCAAAAAACAACTAAAACAATGTGATTGGTTAATTGATGAAATCGTTTATAAACTATATAAATTAACCCCAGAAGAAAAAGCGATCATTGAGGGAGAAAATAGTTAAAAAATTCTAATTAAAAAATTCAGATTACCAGCTTAAGGAGAAGTGCGTAACTGGCTTAATTCCCTTCTCGATTGAAGAATCTGAAAATTTTAAACGTTTTTCTATTTATTAACAACTTCATTTAATGCTTCATGAATAATATCATCACTCACACCATGTCGTTTTAAACTAGCAATTAAAGCATTAACTGTATTATTTTCTAACTTTTCTAAATCTGCTCTCATTCCCTGTCCAATATATGCTCGAATCAAAGGTTGATAACCAGAAAAACCAAGTATGGGTGCAAGTTGTTTCAATTCTTCTACTACATCTTCTGGTATTCTTAGCGTAACCGTAATCATGGGGCGATTTTTGTCTAAGCGTTGTTTTAATGTTTCAATCTTCATAATATTCTCGCTCCTTTCGTGTGGCTTTACGGGCTGAAATAATTCTGATTACATCATCTTCAAATTCGATATGGACTACAAATAAAAGATTCCAACGGGTATCTAAACCAATGATGGCATCTCTGGCTTCATCATTGCGACTAGCATCTACTATTTTGATGAATGGATCAAAAAATGCCTCTGCTGCTTGTTTAAAGGTTATGCCATTATGTTTACTGGGGTTATTTCGACTTTTTTCCTCGTTCCAGACGAAGGTAATACCATTCAATACAAAATAGACATCCATAATGATAGACTGCTATATTTACAATGTCAAGACAGTAAGTTATATTTATATCATGTACATCCCCTAAAACAAGATTTGTGTCGCATTAGTGAAGCTATTGTTAAAAAAATTACGAAATTTGAAACTAAAACTATATGAATCCATATCTTGAACTTTTAAAAACGGACTTTCGAGAGTTTTGTACTAATCTTTACATCAACTAAATACACGATATTTTTACCAGTGCTGGATTTCTTAAAGTAGAGCCAAACCTATGTAATAGTGGACAAAGACAATCATTTTATACCCTCTCCCGCGCAGGTGGTACAATACCAAGCTTATTCAAACCCGCATCAATATCTCTCAACAATTTAAAATCATCCTCCGGTAAAAGATAACTATTGCTACTAACAAAACCTCCAAGGGGTTGTGTTTCTAAAAACCCAAATGCTTGACGAAATTGTTGCGGTTCTGCCTTAATTGGAGCATCAAAATGACAGGGAATTAGCCATTGAAAATCCCAACTAGCAACTTTATCAGCCCAATTGATAGTTTCCTGGGGTGCGCGATTTAAAATCAAACGTTGTAAAATTGGCGCAACAAATATGCGTCCATTCCCTCGCAAAATATCAAAAGAATCTTGCCAATTTTCCCGCCATTGAAAGGGAAACAACCCAAAATATGCCTTTTTAGACCTTTCTGGGGCTTTTTGGGCATCCCGCCATATTTGACTCCAGGTAGGTACTTTCAAGGTACTAGGACTGAAGTAAAAGGCAAATAATGTTACTCGCTGCCACCCTTTGAGGCGATTGGCTGGGGTATCTAAAACCATGTCAAAAGCTTGATCTTTGGCGTGGTATAATAAGGGATAGGGGTCAAGTTGGACAATTGCTGGTGGTTCTGCTGGTACTGAAACTATAGTATCTGTAACTAAGAGCGTGTGCGATCGCTTATGGAAAAAAGCCACTTCTGCAAACTTACCCAAACCGAGATCAATAGGTCCGAGGATTGCATAATCAAAATCCTCAGCAAAAGGGGCTTCCTGGCTATTTTCAGGTAATATCCGAGTCCGTTTATCAGGTAAACCCAACCAACTCAAAGGCAAATTTAAGGGAAAACTCCATTGTCCCGGAGCAACAAATATCTGTGCATTGGGAAAGCGTCGCGCAAACGGACCTACAAATACCTTATGTTCTATTCCCGATATCGTCGGCAATATAATATACTTAATATCACCATGTTTTGTGACTAATTCATTTAGTAATCGGGTACATTCTCCTGTGGGTGCAACAGGTGCATAAACTAGTAAACCGCCCTTTTCTAGCTTAATTACAGTCATGCGAATTGGCACAACTACATAAAAAATTCCCTGTAATTGGTCGAAGGTCCAAATAGTATCTTTAATAACTTCTTTACGAATAGTGCGACGTTGACCATAAGGATAAATTGGCACAACAGGCCAAAACTGCCAGGAAAAATCCTGGGCATGAATTTGTTCTATACTCTCATTTTCCACCACTGTCTGAACCTCCACCAGTCCCCAATAATTTCCATTTCTCCCTTGCAGGGGTTCGTTTTACTTAGTAAAAATACTACATAGTAAAAATAAAAGGTAAAAGGGTGAAGTGTGCATTCCTCATTCATCCTCTTACCTTTTTCATATACCTGATGCTTATTTCATATTAGCCCGTGCATCCCTAACTGCGGCAATAAAAAAGAATGCGGTAAGAGGAATGCTCAAAGCTAAGATAATGGCAGTGGTTTGGAAGCCAAAATCTGGTTCTCCATAACTCAGTTCAAAAACCGAACCCACAGCCGCAATGGCTGTTACACAAGCACCACCTAAAAATAAACCGCTTTTTGGAGTTAAATACACTACTAGACCACCCTATGCTACTGGTTTGACTGCTTGATATGAAAAGCCATTTTTAGATAACTCCTGGGCTAAAGTCAAGGAATTTTCTACACGATCTACAAATACCACGCCATTGAGGTGATCTAATTCATGTAAAATACAACGACCAAGTAAATCATCAGCTTTTAATGTTTGCGGACGGCCATACTCGTCTTTATAGGCTATTGTCACCTCTTCTGGACGTTTTACATCTAAAAAGACGTTGGGAATACTCAAACACCCTTCCTGAGCCACACAGAGCTTACTACTCACCTGTTTAATGGTAGGGTTAATTAATACTAATGGCGCGTGGGTGGGGTCATCGGGTTTACAATCAATAACAATTAGCTGTTTATTAATACCAACTTGAGGTGCAGCCAAACCAATACCATCTGAGCTATACATAGTTTGCAGCATTTCGCGCACTAGTTGGCGGAGTTCATCATCTATTTTAGTGACACGCTTTGCTGGTTGACGCAAAACCCGATCTCCTAAGTAGTGCATTTGCAAAGGTGGATTTTTTAACTTCTTCTTCTCGACAGCAATATCAGAGGGCATGGTTCTTGATGGCTTTATAATGAATAATCTAGTTTGATTCTATCGTTAGTGGTCAGTTGACAGTTGACAGTTGACAGTTGACAGGGGACAGTTGACAGTTGACAGTTGACAGTTGACAGTTGACAGTTGACAGTTGACAGTTGACAGTTGACAG
>NZ_JACJPZ010000101.1:0-5055 GCF_014696335.1 Dolichospermum sp. FACHB-1250 | reverse complement strand
ATACAAATCCTTTTGCTGTGGAATTAGCGCGGGTAACTTTGATGATAGCGCGGAAAATTGCGATTGATGATTTATGTTTGACTGAACCTGCTTTACCTTTGGATACTTTGGATCATAATATTGTTTGTCAAGATGCTTTGTTTAGTGAATGGGTCAAAGCTGATGCTATTATTGGAAATCCACCGTTTTTGGGTGGTAAACATATTAGAATGAATTTGAATGATGAATATGTAGATAGAATTTTTCAACGTTTTCCGAAAGTTAAAGATGTAGATTTTTGTGCTTATTGGTTTCGGTTGGCTCATGATAAAATTGATGAGAAGGGTAGAGTTGGTTTGGTTGGTACTAATTCTATAAGTCAAGGTAAAAGTAGAATTGCGGCTTTAGATTATATTACTCAAAATGGTGGTTATATTCATGAGGCTGTTTCTACACAACCTTGGTCTGGTGCTGCGAAGGTTCATGTGAGTATTATTAATTGGTGTAAGGATAAACCGCGAAAATCTTATTTAGATGATCTTGTTGTTTCACAAATCAATTCTTCTCTAAAATCTAGTGTTGATGTTTCTCAAGCTGTGCGGTTAAAAGTAAATCTCAATAAATGCTTTCAGGGTGTAATTCCTGTGGGTGAAGGTTTTATAGTCACTGAACAACAGGTTATAGAATGGATAAAAGCAGATTCAAAAAATCAAGAAGTTTTAAAACTATTTTCAATGGGTGCGAATTTAGCCAAAAATCCTCATGGGAAACCAGAAAGATGGATTATTGATTTTAATGATATGAGTATTGAGGAAGCTAGTAATTATCAATTACCTTTTGAACATATTAAAAAAACCGTTAAACCAACAAGAGATATTAACCGTAGAGATGTTACTAAAATGAATTGGTGGAAATATGGTGAGAAAAGACCAGCAATGAGAAAAGCTATATCTACTTTATCATTTTATTTTGCTGTTCCAGAAGTTTCAAAATGGGCAATTTTTATTTCTTGTCCTCTTGAATGGCTTCCAGGTAATAAAACTAAAGTGGTTGTTTCTGAAGATTTTTATATATTTGGTATTCTCTCATCTAGTATACATCGTGAATGGATACACGCGCAAAAATCAACATTAGGAGCAAGTATAGCATACACTCACAACACTTGTTTTGAAACTTTCCCCTTTCCGCAAACAGTAGATATCAACCTAGTCCAACAAATTCGCGCTAAAACAGAAGAACTACATGAATATCGTAGTCAACAAATGGAAACCAAACAATGGGGAATTACTACATTATATAATAAATTTTTCACCGAACCGAGCAGTCAACTTTATAAACTACATCAACAACTGGATAAACTGGTAATGTCAGCTTATCAATTCAACCCAGAAGATGATATTTTAGAAAGACTGCTGTTATTAAATTTAGAGTTAGCGGAAAAAGAAAAACAGGGAATTAAAATTATTGGACCAGAAATAGCAAATTAGTATGTAAATAGGTGAACGGAAAAAAACCGACATAAGTAACGAAAAGTAAAGTTACCCGAAACCTCTTTTCTGTTCCCTGTTCTCTGTTCCCAGTTAAGAGTTCCCTCACTATAACGACAATTTTTAACGCCAACCTACTTATCTTGTTATTATGTCTAAATTCAAATCACTAGAGTTATTTACGGGTGCTGGAGGTTTAGCAATGGGATGCACTCGCGCTGGCTTTGATCATCAAGCGCTTGTGGAGCGAGATAAACATAGTTGTCATACCATTCGTGAAAATCAGCAGCGAGGGATGCAACTTGTAAGCGACTGGTGTATCCATCAAATAGACGTAGCTGATTTTAACTACTCTAATATCAGAGGAGAAATAGACCTTTTAGCAGGTGGTCCACCTTGTCAACCTTTTTCCATTGGTGGTAACCATCATGGTTATTTAGATAAACGGGATATGTTTCCCGAATTTTTACGGGCTGTGCGGGAATTACGTCCCAAAGCTTTTTTAATTGAAAATGTCCGTGGTTTAGTGCGACCTAATTTTATTAATTATTTTGAGTATATTATTTTACAGTTAAATCATCCTGAATTGCAACCCCACACTGATGAATCTTGGGCTGATCATTTAGTCAGACTTGAGGAACATCAGCGTAGTAATATCAAGGATGAACTTAGTTATCGGGTAAAGTGGCAGTTATTAAATGCAGCTAATTATGGAGTTCCACAAAAACGTGAGCGAGTTTTTATTGTGGGTTTCCGTTCAGATTTACAAGCTAACTGGTCTTTTCCTGAACCAACCCATACAGAAGAGGCGCTGATTTGGGATCAATGGGTGACGGGTGAATACTGGGAACGTCACGGTATTGCTAACTTATACCGTCCAGAAATGCCCATAAAAATACGCAGTAGCTACCAACGGAAAGGGGCGAGTTTACTGGCTAGTATAACTTCTCCCTGGCAGACTGTTAGGGATGCAATAACTGATTTACCACCACCTGAAAACACTAATTTAGCAGCAGAAATTCCTAATCATATCTACATTCCCGGTGCTAAAAGCTATCCCGGTCATACAGGTAGTTCTTGGTATAAACCAGCCAAAACCCTGAAAGCAGGTGTGCATGGTGTTCCTGGTGGTGAGAATATGCTTGCTTTCCCTGATGGACAAGTCCGCTATTTTACGGTGCGTGAGGCCGCAAGATTGCAAACTTTCCCTGATGATTACTACTTCCCCGGAGCTTGGGGTGAGTCAATGCGTCAAATTGGTAATGCTGTACCTGTTACCCTGGCCTATACTATTGCTACTAGCATCCGCACCCATTTACAAGAAGTTCAATGTTGCGTGAAAATTAAAACATCTGTCTAGTTAAAATTGATCATGCCATTAGAAGTTTTTCAAGCACCTCCAACACTGCGTGAGCAATTAATTGAGTTTCAGACTAGACAGCATTGTTATCCTCTCGCTGAACTGGATGAACTTAAAGAAGAGTTAGCTGGTTATGTTGGTGTTTACTTACTTTATTACCGGGGAGAATTTCCCCTTTACTCAGCTATAACTTACGCAAATCAAAATTCTTGTTGTCTACCAATTTACATTGGTAAAGCGGAAAATTCAGGGAAGCGAACTGGACAAAGAACTATTACAGGGGGTTTAATTGGTCGTTTGAGAGAACATAGAAATTCTATTCGTCAAACTAACAATCTTGATGTTGCAGATTTTCACTTTACAGTGGTAGCAATGGCTGTGGATTTAGTTGCTTGGGGTGAATCGGTGCTGATTCGGCATTTTCAGCCTGTTTGGTGTAGTATTATTTCTGGTTTTGGCATTCATGCACCCGGTAAAGGAAGGGGTTTACAAATGCGATCGCTATGGGATGAAATACACTCAGGCAGATCCTTTGCTACAGCTTTACTGTCCAATCCCGTTACCATTTCTAGTTTACAGCCCCAGGTATATAAACACTGTCAAAATCTTTGTGTGCATTTGGGATGCCCGTGTTTAGGTGAAAATAGATATGAATAAATTACCACCAAAAACAGGTAAAAATAAAGAAAAGGATCTTTGTATAACCAATACAGTTTTTCATGGAAATCAACTTTAACGTTCCCTTATTGGCTACAGCCACAGAAACAGCAGATAGTTCCATGGTGTTAGCGGCCGTACTATTGAGTTTAGTCGTGATTTACTTTGCCAGCAAGGTGGGGGGGGAATTATCCAACAAAATCGGTTTACCTGCGGTTTTAGGTGAACTTGTCGGGGGTGTGGTTGTCGGTGTCTCTGTACTGCATTTGTTGATATTCCCTGAGGGTGGTACAGACGCTGCTAATTCTTTGATTATGTCCTTTTTGCAAATCACCGCTGGGTTAAGCCCAGAAGCGACACCACAGGTATTTGCAGCCCAGTCTGAGGTGATTTCGGTTTTATCAGAATTGGGTGTGATTATCCTCTTGTTTGAAATTGGCTTAGAGTCTAATCTCAAGGACCTTATGGCCGTGGGTATTCAGGCTTTTGTTGTGGCTACCGTGGGGGTGATAGTTCCCTTTGCTGCGGGAACTGTGGGGTTAATGACAATATTTGGTGTTAGTGCTATACCTGCTATTTTCGCTGGTGCGGCTTTAACTGCAACTAGTATTGGAATTACGTCTAAGGTGCTTTCGGAAATAGGTCGCTTAAATTCTAAGGAGGGACAGATTATCCTGGGCGCTGCGGTTATTGATGATGTTTTGGGAATTATCGTGCTGGCTGTGGTTGCTAGTTTAGCTAAAGATGGGGCGGTTGATGTTGGTAATGTGGTTTATTTAATTATTAGCGCCAGTGGTTTTTTGATTGGGGCGGTGGTTTTTGGTAATGTATTTAATAAATCCTTTGTGGCGATCGCTGATAAACTGAAAACTAGAGGGGAATTAGTCATCCCGGCCTTCATTTTTGCCATTATTATGTCTTATCTAGCCTCTGTCATCCATTTAGAGGCAATTCTGGGAGCTTTTGCTGCTGGTTTAGTTCTGGAAGAAACGGACAAACGCAAGGAATTACAAAAGCAAGTTATCCCCATTGCGGATATGCTAGTTCCAGTTTTCTTTGTGACTGTGGGAGCAAAAACTGATTTAGGAGTCTTAAACCCAGCTATTCCCACAAATCAAGAAGCCTTAATCATGGCAACTTTCCTGATTACTGTCGCCATTATTGGTAAAGTGGTGACAGGACTAACAGTATTTGGTCAACCGGGAATTAATCGCTTGGCTATTGGTGTAGGAATGATTCCCAGGGGTGAAGTAGGTTTAGTATTTGCTGGTGTAGGTGCTGCTAGTGGTGTCCTTTCCAAACCACTAGGGGCGGCAATTATTATGATGGTGATTATTACCACATTTATCGCTCCTCCCCTGTTAAGAATCGTATTTCCAGAATCAAACACTACAGTCAATTTAGACAGTAAATCGGAAAAATTATTATAGCAGGAGTAAATTACCCACCACTTCCCTTTGGGTAAGTGGGGGCTTTTAAAGCCCAGAGTTTACCCGACTAAGTGTTAAATCACTACGATTTTCAGGTCATCTCACCTACAAATACGCAGCCAGTTTGTAGATCTGAGGTTAA
>NZ_JACJPZ010000100.1:0-5627 GCF_014696335.1 Dolichospermum sp. FACHB-1250 | reverse complement strand
CTCTCATTTCTTGCTTTCTGAATAATAAATTTTTTAATCATCTTGAATTCGGACTCCTTAGGAAACTTTACTTTCTCACACCACCCCCCTTTTAATGATATGTATTCTCATTAAGCTTATTTCTCTTTAATTGATCGTTAGTTATTATGTACTACTATCTCTGCTTTTTTGATCTGTGACAGTTCAGGGTGCGGAATGTGGGTTGTATGGCTACGCCACGCAAGCTATCAAAAATCAAATATTATTCCTATAATTATATGCTGATAATATCAATACATAATTGTAACTTATGTTTATCTAAAAATAAAGTTAAAAACGCCATGAAAATTTCAGAACATTAATTTTATTAATGAACCAAATGGTCTAATTAAAATATTGATAATATTGATAAATCAACTTATATATCTGTAGTAATTACGGCAATTTTCTGGGAGGAATAGGAGAATGTACTTCATTTCTGATGTTAAATTATAAAATTCTCTTTTTTCTTGAAAAGTAACAAGATGAACTGATTAAAAACATTGAAATATCCACCGCATGGTTGGATTGTTTATGGCTTTTCCCAGTTGATTTTTTACAGTATAGTTTAAGGATTTTAAAGCGGCTCTAATTTCTCTTTGTGCTAAAGTATAAACTAGCAAACATAACCCCATTATCATTGCCAAGGCTTCTATTCTTTATGGGCTTTTGAGAAAAATAAGATCTGCTAAAAATAAAGGATTTTTGAGAAAACTAAATCCTCTTTCACATGATTGCTGCGCTTTATATTCAGACAGCATTTTCTCGTTGCTTAGTTCTTTATCTGACAAAAAATTTGTAGCAATTATAAACCTTCCTGCACTTAATTCTTTTTGATTTTTGAAGATTACTTCTGGTAAATTATATTCATATTCTCCATCTACATGAAATGATGTTGAATCCAAGTGTGATGATAAAAGTGATATCTGATATATTTCTACCGTATTTAAACTGACTGCTAAAAATACTGTATCTAGTCCTTTTATAAATAATTTATCTAATACTCTCCCCAACTTATCATCATTGAAATATTCTGGTTTTGCTCCTGCACCAATTAAGTGTTCACAAGCGATTAATTCAAAGAATTTTGGGAACATATATAAAGGCTGTGACATCATGCTTAAGCCGTTCAAAATCATCGCCTTTACTACCTGACCCGCACTGACTTTTTCTTCTGGTTCTGACCCTAGTAAATTATTAATTAGTTCTTATGTACTAAATACATCCCTTTCCTTGGGGTGTGACAGTTGTGGGTGCGGAATGTGGGATTTATTGCTGTTGATTAATACAGATTCATGACATTTATTTTGCCAATATCTTTCATAAGAGCTATTCTGAAAGCTGAAATATAGCTCTTATGAAAGATAATTTTAGCTGGAATGTGGGTTCTAATATTAATTATGAGGCTTAATTATGTAATTATTTCACTGTAAAACTATTGAACCCCTTACTTTAATTGATAGTTGAAGATAGAGGGGAAGTGTGAAGAGTTACTTAATTATAGATATCATAAATACTGAGTTTGAACCGGAGCCTAAAACCATGTTAATAAAGGATAAAATTACTTCTGCTGATCATAATCAACAACTGTTCACTGAACTAACTTCCGCAGATTCTGCGATCATAAGCGGTGGTATTGATGTTCCTACCACTAATACTATTAAGAAGGGAAAGGGAGCAATTCGTGTTGATTTACGAGGTGGGTTAAAAGATCCAGGATTTACAGGTAGATTTGAAAATTGTACCGCAGACTTTGATGATTTCAACGGCACTTTGAACATTACCTGCAACTTAAGTGAGCAAGATGTTAGTGGTGGTCAAGCCCTTTATCATTATAAACCACGAAAATAAAGACAGAGGGATAAATTGAAGATCACTAAGCGTTTCAGAGCAATAATTCAAAACAATGGTTCTGAAACGCTTTAGATATATATGGACTCTACACAACGGCATAATATGACAGAAACTGATATCGGTCAAGAATTAGTTGATAAAGGAGTTCCCGCTTCAGATATTATTCTAGGTTTGCATCCTCCCTATAAATGCCCTTACACTAATTACGGCTTTGCTTAAAATATAATAATTGCAGTGATATCCTGTTTTTCAAGTTTAATTTATTAGGTGACGGTAATCACAAGCGATTTCTTGTAGTACAATTGATGGTAATGATGATCACCCAATTTCTATAGGTTAATCAGGGAATTTATAAAGATCGAAAAATCCAACTTGCTGAAATACCATAAATATGGCGAGATTAACATCAATTAATAGATAGTTTATGCAGAAAATCCTACTTCACAAGTTGCAGTTTTGTCACTTTGAGTTTAAACTTCCCTACCCCAGTTTCCCCAAAAGAACGAACTCGGACAATATAAGTCCCCGTTTCTGTAATGCGGGTAAATAACACAGAGTTACTCGTACCCTCAGGACCATCATCATTTTCTAAAACCGTCGTACCATTGGGAGCTAATAGTGTAATAATAGTGTCGAAATTTTCCGATGATAAATCAACCGCTAAATTATCACCTTTGTTTAATTTGACCGCATAATCACGAGCAAATCCTCCCTGTCCTGTGGGAATATCTTTGTTTGACAAAGTATCAGAAATTTCTGTAAAATCAGTTAAAGGAATGGGACTATATAATTTATTTTGTGTATTTTGTGCGGAAACTGTTTTACTCCCAATCCCTATTATTAGTAATGTGATAGGAATAATTAAAATTTGTCTAAAACCAACTACAAAATTCTTTTTCATAAATTAATTTTCATAAATTAAAATACTTTCCCCATAAATACAGGGTAACTAATCTAATATAGCTTTATTTTTTTTCTTTGTTTGTTGTGGCCACAGCAGCTACACCTAAAACTTTAATTTGATGTATTTCCAGTGTTTTCACAGCAGCTTTCACAGTAGCACCAGTAGTATAAATATCATCCACTAATAATATTGGTATATTGGGAGGACGACGCAAATCTTTACCAATGACAAAAGCATTTGCTAAGTTTTCTTGTCTTTGAACTGCGGATAAGCTAAATTGTGCTTCAGTTTCCTTAATGCGTTCTAAACCATTGACTTTCAATTTGTATCCTGTGACATGACAAAAACCTTCAGCTATTAATGCAGCTTGATTAAAACCTCTTTGTTTTTGTTTTTTCGGGTGCATAGGAATAGGAACAACTAAAAGCTGTTTTTGGGGTTGTGGTGAATTTAATAACCATGATTCTCCTAACCATTGTCCCAAAAGATAACCAATTTGGGGCTGATTTTTATATTTTAAGGCAGCGATCGCTCTTTTGACACCACCACCATAATTTCCCCAAACAAATATTGGTAATGGTTGTTTCCATAAATAAGCGGGATTTTGTTGATGACAACTTTGAACTTGTCTGGTACAATATGGACAAAGTTCCCTGGGTGTAGGACGTTGACACAGAGGACAATCAGACTTGAGAAAAAGATTTAGTAAATTTTGGAATATGTTCATCATAGATACTTTACATAAACTAGATCACATCTGGTAGTTTCTACTCCTGTTGTTGGTAAATAACCATTACTTTCATAAAGTTTAACAGCTGCCGTTAAAATACTAGCAGTTTCAATCCAAATTTGCTCAAACCCACGAGCCGATATCACCGTTTCCAATTGTTGTAATAAAAACTTTCCTAATCCTAAACCCCGCACTTTTGGTAAAAGATACATTTTTCTAATTTCTACCGCTTTTTCGCCGCGATTTATGGGATAATAGGCAGCAGTCCCGACAATTTGATATTCCTGTTCAATTACCCAAAATTCCCCACCTGTTTTTAAATAATATTCTTGAATATTTAATACATCTTTATCTGCTGCTTCCGGTTGCCAAGGTAAACCATATTCTGATAATACAGAACTAATGACTTGGGAGGCTAAGGTGCGATCGCTTTCTTGCCAATTACGAATGATAAAATCTTGGTATTGATACATAAATTTAGTTTATAAAGTTGTATTTTAATTTAGGAAACTTTTATAGTATTCTGAATAATTAGGATCTTTATCTTCGTTAGGATCATCACAAAGTCCAAATTTATACTGATTTGTCTGACTTTGACAAGTAGATTTAAAAAAATTTATACTCATATTTGTTCCTCAATTTCCAGTAAATTATCAAAAAGGTTATTAGTCTCTGCTAAGAAAGAATTGAGATAATTTTCATCAGTAGGTAATCCTTCATAAGTAGAAAGTTTGATAATTTCCCCTGTCTCTGTTAATTCATATACAACTGAATCTTCATCAGATACACAAGATACTTGAGGAACAATATTTTCTAGTTGTTCTTTTAGTAAATTGCTGTTTGGTAAATCTAGAATTTTCTGTAAAACCTGATATCCTTTGATTGCTAATGTCAGATAATTAATAATATAAGGACTGTGGGTAGTAAGAATTAGTGTATTACCTTCTGTAAGGTTAGCAAATTCTAATAATTTATATAAAACGTCTTTTTGCGATTTGGGAAACAGATTTTGTTCTATTTCTTCAACAATATTTAAAAAACATTCATTTTTGTATTTAGAAGATAATACTTCCAAAGCAGCCTTTTTAAGTTCTTCAGAAAGATTATCATTGGATAGAATTCTTTCAATTTCTATTTTTAATCTTTGTTGTTCTTCTCCACTAAGTTCATTTTGGGAAGAATCTTTATTTTGACCAATAGATAACGCAATATTTCTAGAAACTAAAAACAAAGGAATAAAAGACTGAAACCCACTTGAAGATTCGGAAATATTTAATTTATAATCACTTCCTATAATATTTAAAGTATTATTTTTTTGATCAAATTCCAACTTTATATCACCCACTGGTAAAGTCAAACTTTCTGATAATTCCTGTTGTGAACGCTCTAATTCCTCAAAAAAAGTAGATAATGATTGAGGTAATCCTTTTACTTTTTCAGCTTCCTTCACAACACTAAAAAAGTTTCTTTCTGCTGGTACATACATAATTTTAGGTACAATATATTCTTTATATCCTTTGTGAATATTATTACCAATACACATAATATTGAACAATGATGGTGTCATAGGATCAATGTTGAATTTTCCATCTTCAAAAGAAAAATAAAAAGCATTTCCTACATATTTAATTTCAGTTTCTGGCAAGAAATAATTCTTCAAGTTATGATAATTACAATATGTTCTAACAAACCTATTATAGTTTGTTACATATTTTATTTCTAAATTTCTACGATACAACTGTTTTTCTAACCAACTTAATGTTGATATTAACTTAGCAATGCTACTTTTTCCTGTTCCTTGATTACCGATAAAAACAGTAATTTTGCGAATATCTATAAATCCATTATTTTCTGCAAAACCCGACTTAATTGGTCCGAAATTTTTAACTTTTATTTGACTCATATATTATCTTTTATTATCTTTATTTGCTGTATTTACTGCGTTTTATTTTTCTAGCACAAATATTATAATTCAAACTCTGATTAACAATAATTTATTTTTCATAATAAAAACGCCCTCCTTGCGGAGAGCGTTTTTTATTTAACTAGACTCTAGTTATTAACCGTTGATTGCAGGAGCAGTTAAAGCAACAGGAGCAACATCAGCAGCAGCCAAATCTA
>NZ_JACJPZ010000010.1:0-94480 GCF_014696335.1 Dolichospermum sp. FACHB-1250 | reverse complement strand
GAAATAGTTGATAAAGTTATTTCTGTTGCTCTCGATTTGATGAATCCTCAACATTTAAAAAATTGGTTCACTAATTGTTGTTACTGTACCTCATAACACCGGGAAGTGCTGTATAATTCAACAGCTTCCTTGATATTTGCCTGTACTGATTCTAAAGAATCACCTTCAGATTGACACCCAGGAAGTTCAGGACAATAAGCATAATACTCATGTTCATCTTTTTCAATAACAATACTAACTTTATAGGACATAAGTAAGTTTCGTTTGTTGATTAATAATTGGCTATTATATCATATTTATTCATAAATAATAGTATAGATTCACCTCTATCTTGCTTGCAAAACTATAAAAATTTCCATCCGGGAAATCCTTAAATCCTGGACATCCTGATTCTGACAAAAAAACTTTGAACCATAATTTTGTTTATCTAGCTAATATCTAACTTGCTAAAAGCATCAAAGACTTTAAATAAAGATTGATTTCCACAGATAGAAAGTCACTAAACTGATCATGACTTTTGATAAAATAAGCCTCTTCTTGTCCTTCACAATATGAATAAGTTGGCGGGTTATCACCTTCTGAAAGTCTGAAAAAGCTGAACTGATATCCCTGGTGCATGAAAAATACAAAAGCATCCTCTGGTAAAGTCTGAGGAAAATCATTTTCTACTAAAAGTTGTTTAGCCCATTCTTGAATTTGTGACAAATGCTGATAAAAGCAATCTGAACCACGTAAAAACTTACCTGCCCCATGTCCCATTATCTTGAGAAAGTCTTTGTAAGTGCTGGGTAGATTAATACCTTGTTGTCGTTCAAGTTGAATTATTTCCAAATCTGAACATGACAAAGGATGATTCTCGTTAAAAATAAGCTTAAATTGTTCGGGTAAATTGCAAATTGACATTTCTACCGACTCCTTTATGCAATGTTTCCGTGATATACATTTAGCTGAATGTTCGGGAAAGTTTGCCTAAATTGCTTCATGACATACTCACACGAATCACATGACTCTCTTTCTGTAAATAATTCAATTTTACCCTTTACTTCTCTATTATTTGTATATTTTTCGGCTATCGCTTCTAATATTTTGTACTCCGAGTCTAAGTCTCTTCGGTGTCCACCAACATCAAAGTCTTGAAACATCGGTTGATTAGGTAAACCAACTGCTCCTTCTCGCAACAGCTTACCACTAAAAGCAAATAGCTCAGAAAACGTCTCATCTACCCATACTCTAGCAATAGCAACATTTCGGGCTGGTGCTGGCACGTTACAAATTTTGCGAATTTCTGCGACGCGCTCTAACCAATCCATCTTTTTTCAATTCTATACTATCGTGTATTAAAAAGGGGCATTCCAGATAAATACCCCATTAAAATTATTTAAAATTCCAACTTTCTACAACACCTTAAACAGTTTCTGCTGTTATTTCCGCTTCTGGTTCTATGTCTGGTAAACCATAGATAGAACGATAGAGTTTATCATACTCTTTAGCAGATTGATACCAACTGAAGTTTTGACTCATTCCCCGTTTTTGTAATTCCCTCCATTGGGGTTTGAAACGGAAACCTTCCCAAGCGCGTATCATACAAGTAAATAGGTCTAGTGGTTCATACCTGTCAAAGCAATAACCTGTACCTGCTTCGTTGACTGGATCATAGTGGCTGACGGTATCAACTAATCCCCCTGTACGACGAACAATAGGAACACAACCGTAACGCAAAGCCATCATTTGACTGATACCGCAGGGTTCAAAGCGACTAGGCATTAAGAAGGCATCTGTACCAGCGTAAATGCGACGAGAAAGGGCATCATTATACAGTAGGTAAGTGGACATACGTCCAGAATAGCGGGATGCAAGTTGCCACATTTGGGTTTCATAATAGCGATCGCCTGTTCCCAATAAGACAAACTGAGCATCCGTATAAGCCATAAATCGGTCAAGGATTTGTAATACTAAATCCATGCCTTTTTGTTCTACCAACCTTGTCACCATACCAATTAAAAAGGCATTAGAATTAACTTCTAAACCCATTTCTTCTTGCAGGGATATTTTATTAGCTTTACGTTGATCAAGGGTATCTATGGTAAAGTTTTGAGGAATGTATTTATCATTAGCGGGATCATAAATATCGGTATCTATGCCGTTGATTATCCCTGATAATTTACCACTAATAAAAGATAATAACCCTTCTATTTCTTCACCATAGGCAGGGGTTTTTATCTGTTCAGCATAGGTAGGAGAAACTGTATTTACTTTATCAGCAAACTGGACGGCTGCGGCCATGGTGTTATGTCCTTGCATATACCAGGGACACCAAGTAATTTTCTCTAAATACCACCGCCATGGTCCTTGATAAGCCAGGTTATGAATGGTGAAAACACTGGTTATATCTGGAGATTGATTTAACCACACGGGTAACATTCCTGTGTGCCAATCATGACAGTGGACAATTTCCGGTTTCCAATAATTCCAGCAAAATTCCGCCGCACCATTGGCAAAGAAGGTAAATCTCCAATCTTCATCTTCCCCACCATAAATCCGCCGAGGT
Organism: Dolichospermum sp. FACHB-1250; assembly: GCF_014696335.1. Classification (NCBI taxonomy): domain Bacteria; kingdom Bacillati; phylum Cyanobacteriota; class Cyanophyceae; order Nostocales; family Aphanizomenonaceae; genus Dolichospermum; species Dolichospermum sp. FACHB-1250. The sequence goes on along the minus strand of NZ_JACJPZ010000010.1, from coordinate 91,932 downwards.
AGAAAAACTGGATGTCCGAATAAATACAAAGGAATATCAGTTCCAGGGAGTACACTTTCGTAAACTGAAAAATCCTGAAACATGGCAGAGCCTTTCCAGATAGGTTCTTCAGGAACGACCATTTTATCAGGAACAAAGCCATAATAAGGCAAGAATATCCGTACATCATGACCCATTTGTCTCAAGAACTTGGGTAATGCACCTACAACATCCCCCATGCCACCAACTTTGGCAATGGGAGCAGCTTCTGCTGCTACAAATAAAATTCGCATATTTTTGTCAGTTATCAGTTGTCAGTTGTCAATTGTCAATTATCTTATGAGCCTCGTTGAATCTCGGTAAAGATTTGTTCCAAGATTTCTGTAGCCCCCTGTTGTCGCAAAATATCGGCTAATTCGGCCCCTAATTTTTCAGCATCAGTCGCCGCACCAGTGACTATATTCTGAACAATTTTCTGACCATCAACGCTGGCGACAAGTCCTTTTAATGTTAATTTATCATTAATTATTTCAGTATTTACACCAATAGGGACTTGACAGCCACCTTCTAAAACTCGTAAAAATGATCTTTCCGCTAAACAGCGATCGCGTGTTTGCGGGTGTTCAATAGCTTTAAGTAAGGTAATTACTTCGGTATCATCCGCGCGGCATTCTATCCCCAAAGCACCTTGTCCGACGGCATGGAGGGAGATTTCTGGTGAGAGAATTTGATGAATGCGATCGCTCATTTCCAGTCTTTCTAAACCGGCTACTGCTAAAATTAGAGCATCATATTCACCAGCATCCAGTTTTGCCATGCGTGTAATCAAATTACCCCGAACATCCTTAAATGTAAAATGGGGGAATTTATGGCGCAATTGTGCCAACCGTCGCAGGGAAGAAGTGCCAATTACCGCACCTGCGGGTAAAGTCTCAAGTTTTTCACCTTTATGCTTTTCGTGCAGTACCACCGCGTCTGCGGGGTTTTCCCGCTCTGTAATTGCGGCCAGTGTCAAACCTGGTGGTAAATTGGTTGGGAGGTCTTTGAGAGAATGGACAGCAAAATCAATCTCTTTATTGATCATGCCCAATTCCAGTTCTTTGGTAAATAGTCCTTTATCGCCAATTTTAGCCAATGCTACGTCGAGGATTTTGTCTCCTTGGGTAGACATGGTATGAACTTCAAAAGTAATGTCGGGAAAGCTTTTCTGGAGTTGGGCTTGTACCCAGTATGTTTGAACTAGAGCTAATTGGCTTTTACGTGAACCAATGCGAATAGTGCGCGGAGGACTAGAAACTGAGGTCATAAAACTATTTTGTCAAACCAGGCGATAAATTAACATTTATCTAGACTACCGCAGGGAGTGACTTACCGGATTAGATCAAACTAATTCTCAGAAAGATTTTATTTGCTAGTAGCTTTACATTTATTTACAATTTTTGAATATAGATCCCCGACTTCTCAAAGAAGTCGGGAATTTAGAAATTAGAATATAATCAAGTTAGCAATAATTCGGTTTTAGGAAATTCTATGCCTTTACTTCCAGAATTATCTGAACTATTACAAGCCGAAGATCCAGAAGAACGGCAAACTATCACTGGTGTTAATTGGAACAATTATGAAGCTTTACTCAATGATTTGGGTGATAGCCTCCAATATAGAGTTACATATTTAGATGGAGTCATAGAATTAATGTCACCAAGTCTTCGCCATGAAATTCGCAAAACAATTATTGGATCTTCGCTGGAAATTTACTTTCAAGAAAAACGCATTCGCTATTTTCCCCTTGGTTCTACCACCTTCCGTAAAGAAGCGAAAAGAGGAGGAGTAGAACCAGATGAATCCTACTGTATAGGCATAGAAAAAGAAGTTCCTGATCTTGCCATTGAAGTTGTAGTCACCATTGGGGGAATTGATAAATTAGAAGTTTACAAAAGATTAGCTGTGGCAGAAGTTTGGTTTTTTCAAAAAAATCAATTTGCCGTTGATCATTTGGGGGATGAAAATTATGAATTGGTGGCAAAAAGTGAATTATTACCCAACTTAGATTTATCAATTTTGGCGGAATATGTAATAGCAGAAGATGCTTTAGATGCGGCCATAGCCTTTCGGGAAAAAATCAAAGAAATGGTAAATTAAATCATTCCTGGACCTCTACCTCTTTTATCAAAATCCTCTGTTAATAGACCTGTTTTATCTTCATTAACTTCTCGTAATTCCCGTATTCGTTCGGCTTTTTCTTGTTCGGCTATTTCCCGCGCGTCACCAGGAACTTGATAATACATTTCCGGTTCAACTGGATAATTATTCAACAAACCTTCTTGATCCACAGTATAACCATCTGTTGTGCGAATACTGTTAATATCAGTTTGATGATCAGTGGACGCACTTGCAAGATCCTCCTCCGTCGGTATGTGTTTATAATTTTTTCCTTCTCTTTTCATTCGTGCGGCTGTTTCGGCGGGAATTATGCCTCTATCATAGGTATCTGCGGTAATCTTTTCATTCATACAATTAGTCCTGTTTACTTTTCGAGTATTGCCAGAACTAGATTAGAATTTTCTAGCGGATAAATAGACTATCTGCGGGAATAATTACCAAAAATATTTTTATTAAAACTCTCTATCTAAAGAGACAAGAGGCAAGAGATAAAATGTAGGTTAGTTATAGCCTATCCTACATCTTAGGAACTCAAGAAATCAAAAAAAATAAAATATTCATCCAAAAGATCGTTGTTTAAAAGCATTAAATTTCTGAAATAATTCTTGTCTGGTGTCGAATTTAAGGAGATAACGGAAAGCAAACCAGAGAGAGTAAAATAGTCCAATTAACTCAAAAATTGGTTGTAGTAATGGTATATCATTCACCGCGTCTAATAATGCAATTACTACCTTAACTGTCACCAAAGCCGATAAGATTAAGAGTAAGTTAATTAACCCTCTTTTATTGTTATTAAAAATTCCGCTTAAATAATCTGGCAGTTTTTCTAAAAATTCAATAATTTGTTTAAGAATTTCCTGCCATTGAGACACAGATTTATCAGCATCAGGTATTTTTGGTACATTGCGATTTTCTCCACCTAAAAAAGACAAAACATCTTGTGGGGAAGGAGAATTTACTGGTTGGGGTTGCTGTGATTGATTTTCCATCATATTTGTTATTTAGAAATTACAACATTTGTGAAAGGTGAATGGACATCATTAAAATACCATAGTTTAGGTGCTAGATCATCAATTCTGAAGAAATAACATAAAAAATAAGATATTTAACCTCTCTTAAGGTTATGAATATTCTCCTCCCAGTTTATACCATCAAAAGGCACGATTTGAAAATTGTCAATGACATTACCATCTAAACACCGCACATTAACATCAATACAATCAGGGTGACTACGGGGAACATAAAAAGAATGAATACCACAAGTTCCGCAAAATTTATGTTGTGCTACTCCTGTATTAAATGTGTAAGTTTTTAATACATCTTCCCCTGCGAGTAAAGTAAATTGTTCTCGCGGGATAATTAAATGCAAAAATCCTTTTTTAGAACATATTGAACAATTACAATCATCAACTTGATGATTATTAACTAACACACGAAATCGCACAGCACCACAGTGACAACCACCTTCATAAGTAACAAATTCATCTCTATTTAACATTAAGGTTCGACCGTTGATTAACTCGAATAGTTAATTTATTCACTTTCTGGTTTAATTCAACCACTAAAGTTGCTAAATTATTTAACATTTTTTCCTGTTGCGATAAATACTTTTTCAAATTAGGAGGTACAACTTGAGAATTATTGGTAGTAGGTAATTGATTATTTTTACTAACCATTAACTCAAGTTGTTGTAAGCGTAGTTGTAAACTCCGAACATCATTTTCTAAATTATTAACACGGAAATCAACTTGCTGTGGTAAAGCAGGTTTTAAAAACACACCACTGCACACAATCATCACACATACCGTAGTTATTAACAACTTTCTGAACATAATATTATCAACTAATTAAATGAAACCCGTAGGTTGGGTTGATCAAACCAAACCAAACCAACCCAACAAACTTGTTAATTATTTAAAGTCTTATTGATCAACTTGTAAGGAAGAAAATAGACTTTGCCAATTTGGATTATTAGCAACCATTTCGCTTTCCTTAACTTCAAAAGTTAGATTTTTCGCTTTTGGTTCTTTAATTGCTTGTACACAAATTTCCGCAACATCATCACGACTAACTTTTCCTCTGATATTATCACCCTGTGCAAATATTAATTCCTTTCCTCCCGCTGTTTCTGTTAAAGCACAAGGTCTGATAATTGTATAAGGTATTCCACTAGCTTTCAAACATTCTTCACCTCGTAATTTCCAGGTCAAAATACCTCCTAATTGGTCATTTAATCTGACTGCGGGTGGTTCTTCATCTAAATTAATTCCTGGTCTTCCGGGACGAGTCACCCCAGCAGAACTAATTAATATAAATTGAGGTAAAATTTCCCCACCATAAGCTTGAATTGATGAAACTTCCAGCGCGAAAACGCCAGGATTAAACTTAGGATTTAAAGCACCATCATATTCAAACTTACTCAACATTAGTTGTAAAGAACAAATTTTACTAACATCAATTGGTGGACAATCTTTAACAACTTTGGCGCGAAATACACCGAACAAATCTGTAAAAGGGATCTGAATATCTAGCCAATTATTAGCAACGGTATCAAAAGAATAGCTATAACCAATTCCGTCCCAAGTTGACTCTGTGCGTAAAAATATTTTATAACGTTGACCATCACCTTTCACCCGTAATTTCACACCTTGATAACCTGACAAATCAAGTAAAGGTGAAAAATTCTTAGTTCTTACTGAAGCAAAACCCCCAGAATTAGCAGTAGAAACATTACCTGTAAATACTGCTGTATTTTCCCTAATTTGGAAACTGCTAGAACTAACACCACCCATAACAACATCATCCAAAGCACCCCAGACATTTTTGATTTCATCTGATGGTTTAGTAAAATCAAATATTGGTTTCTCACCAACAGTAACCAGATATTTTTTTGCTGCTGCAACTAAATTTTTCACACCTTGATATTCAACATTTTCTGGTGTATCTCCAACAATTTCCGGTAGATAAAATTTCACACCTTGATTATATTTTGCTCTATCTGGTGTATCTCCTTCCACTGGTTGTACACGAACTGCTGTACAACAAATTACAGCTTGAATATTAGCCAAAACTAAATTTGTCAAAGTTTCTGGTTTTGTAATATCTCCAACCACCAAATCAATATCATTACCGAGAATTGGCCGTGCTTTGTCAATATCTCGAACCAAACAACGGATATGATAACCCTGCGCTACCAATTTTTTCACAACTCGTTTACCTACACCACCAGTCGCACCAGCTACCAGAATTACACCCATATTTATTCCTGCTTTTGATAGATTTTGATTATCTTTATGACCACCTTGAAAAAGTTTTTGTATCCAGTTCAGAACCGGAAATACTTCAAAGTAGGTGAGAGTTTTAATGAACCTGCATAAATCCCATTGTGAACGGTTGTTGTTATTCATAAATACTATGTAACCACCATATTTTAGTTTTATTGTATCAACTTTTTGTGTATATAGTAGATAAAATATCAAATTCTTGATATAATATAAAAGTCCCCAAATAAATTTTTTCCTCCGTGTCCTCTGTGCCTGGAGTGGTTCGTTAAAATAAATAATTATCAATCATGATCGATCAACTTAAAAAAGCCCAAGCCGAATACGAGAAATTTCCCACAGAATTTATCAGCATTATGATGAGTACAGTTAGTCAAGAGGGAATTCCTGACGCTAGTTACGCTCCTTTTGTCATAGACGATGATAAAAACATCTATATTTATGTTAGTGGACTAGCTACTCACACCCAAAATATTCATAATCATCCTTTTGTGAGTGTTTTATTTATTGAAGACGAAGTTAAAACTAAACAAATTTTCGCTCGTCGGCGTTTGAATTTTAATTGTACCGCAAATCTGGTAGAGAGAGAAACTGAAAAATGGCAACAAATTGTTGATAAATTTCAGATTCGTTTTGGAGAATTGATTTCCACATTACGCAGTTTACCAGATTTTCGGATTTTTCAACTCACACCCAAAAACGGACGTTTTGTAATTGGGTTTGGTGCTGCTTATAATATTAGTAGTGACAATATAAATCAACTTGTCCTTAGTAAAGATTGAGTTTCATAGTTATGATTCAGTTTCAACCTCCGGGTTTTGGTAGTAAGTTCATTCATACATCTTTGGGGACAATGGTTTACTATACCCAAATTAGCGCCCCTTGGGAAAATGCAAAAGATCAAGATTTACCACCATTGTTATTTTTACATAATTTTGGTGGTGGTGCGTCCGCTTATGAATGGTCTAAAATTTACCCAGCTTATGCTGCAAAATATCGAATTTTAGCCCCAGATTTAATTGGCTGGGGAAAATCTGCTCACCCTGTACGAGATTATCAAATTGAAGATTATTTAACCACAATTATTGAGTTTATTAATCAAACTTGTCACCAAAGTGTAACTGTAATAGCATCTTCTTTAACTGCGGCTTTTGCTATTCGTCTCGCTATTACTTATCCCCATTTATTCAAAGCTTTGTTTTTAGTTTGTCCTTCGGGGTTCGATGATTTTGGACAAGGTGCGGGACGAAGATTACCAGTTTCTTTGCTTAATACACCTTTAGTAGATAATCTAATTTATGCTTTGGGTGCAGAAAATGAAATTGCAGTTAGGAATTTTTTGCAAAGTTTTCTTTTTGCTAAACCAGAAAGAGTGACACAAGAAATGGTATCAGCTTATTTAACTTCTGCACAACAATATAACGCTAAATTTGCGGCTTTGTCCTTTTTAAGGGGGAATCTTTATTTTGATTTGAGCTTATATATTCAGCAACTTCAAGTTCCCAGTATCATTTTATGGGGTGAAAAAGCACAATTTACAAATATTGAATTAGGAAGACGTTTAGCTAGTTTAAATCCTGCGGTAATTAAAGGTTTTGAGGAAATACTCGATACAGGAATTATTCCCCATTTAGAAATACCAGCAGTTGTAATTGGAATTTTGCAAAAATACAACACAACTGGAGAATTAAAAATCTAAATTTAAAAACAAAGATTTCATTGTGAGAATTAGAAGATTAAATATCTTCAATTTTACTCTTTTGCGTCTACTCTGGGTGATCTCTAAAGTAAAAATAGAATACAACTTCTGTACTTTTTGACTTTTGACTTTTGATTTTTGACTTCCTGAAGGGCGCGTTGCTGACTGTTTTTATCTTCACAGACTCAGCAACGCACCTCTTGTAGATACGTAGTATTCAATATCTAGTATTTATACTGCTTCTGTATTTTTTTCTCCTGTCCGAATTCGTACAACTTGTTCAATAGGAGAGATAAAAATTTTACCATCACCGATTTCACCAGTACGGGCTGCGGAGATAATTTTATCCACAACCGTGTCAACTTGGGAATCTTCAACGACAATTTCCACCTTGAGTTTTTGGAGAAACTCTACAGTATATTCCGAACCCCGATAGCGTTCAGTTTGACCCTTTTGTCTTCCAAAACCCCGGACTTCAGAAACTGTCATCCCCACAATACCCGCATTAACCAAGGCAATTTTCACTTCATCAAGCTTAAATGGACGGATAATGGCTTCTACTTTTTTCATTTTTTTGATTCCTGACTTCTAATAGCGTCGTTTATATATCTAACCAGATTCCTTGTCTCACGCTGTAAGTATAGCGCTAGTTATTTAACTTGAGATTGATGTATTGGATTTCACACTTTTTGTCATCCTCATGGGATGATCGACAATTTTATTACAAAAGCGGTAGCTTTGTTTGTCCCAGGCTTTGCCAATCTGCGATCGCCTGTTGGGTCCACAGCCAATTTCGTGATAATTTCTCCATAGTAAAATCTGCGGGTGCATTTTGAATCACCATTTGTCGAAGTTTAATCGCTTCCTGTAAATATTGTTGACGTTTATCAGCGGGTTGACTCTGAGCGCTTTTATATAACCCCAAAGCTAACCCAGCATAAGCCGTCAAAGCCTCCGGTTCTCCAGATATTTCCGGATATTTTGTTTGTCCAAAATTTCCACCTCCATTCTGCTGGGGTTTTAATGCTAAACTCAGAGACTTGAACCAAGCATCATTAGCATAATTGAGATTATTCTCCGCATAATAGGCAAATCCCAAAGCATTATTATACAAAATAGAATCCGGCTGATTCTGTACAGCCCTAGCCCAGTAACGGCGTGCATCATCAATACTGTACTTATTATTTCCCGTTTGTACAGACTGCCAAGCTAATCGCCCCCAGACAAAATTCACAGATGGATTTTGGGTATCCTGAACAGGAATTAAATTTAAAGCTGTTTCCGCAGCCGTGAAGGCACCACGATTTAATAATTCATGAATAGCACTCAATCCATCCTTTAAATTGCCTTGACTCAATTGTGCCGTAGCTGTAGCAGTGACAATCCCTGTAGCGGAGTTAGCTAAATTAATACTTGGATACTGATTACTGGTGATATTTTGTCCGGGAAGGGGCGGGATATTGGGTAGCTTCTGAGACTGTCGTTGATGCCACCACCAAGCAACACCAACGATCATGGTAATCGCACTTGCACCGAAAAGACCCAACAGCAATGATGATTTTGATCTGTGATAGCGATTACCTGGGGTCGCTAAAGGAGACTGTGATAAAGGGGGATTTACCTGTCGCTTTTGAATATTTAAGGAAGTTGGTGTTATCGAGGTCGGTACATTTCCCCAGTCTAAATGTTCCTCGACCTCAGAAACCTGCATTTCCGATAATTCGTTAGATCCTTGGATCAGTTCCGCTTTCATACTTTGTCCCTCGCTTGTAGTTGCCCGGTTATCAAGCTGACGAAACAAATCAGAAACTATTGCCGAATCCTGATCATAGTTGGGGTCATCATATTCAATTTCATCTACAAGATCACCCCAAGTATCTCCCAAAAGCCAATCTACGCCCGTTGTCTCCTCTCCCAAATCGGGATTCAGGATATCATCAATAGCCATCAAGCTTTCTGGATTATTTGCTACACCGGAATAATGATCATGATTAGTCCGCTGAGGCGGCTGATATTCGTTTAGTAACTCTGACAGCCCGCGTGAAGTAGCCATATAGCCCGATAAATTAACTTGTGGTGTCAAACAACCATCAAATTCTCGCTGGAGGTACAAAATCGGCAAAGCCCAGTACATTTGTTGAGAACCATAAGCAGAAATTAAGCCTTGACGAACCCGACTCACACACAAATCTAAAGCATATCCCTGACTTAAGTTTCGGTAAAATAGTTGTGTCAGCGTCAGTGCCACCTCATCAGGTATGCGTTCTGACATCGCCAGTACACTTCTAATTCCCCGTTTGACCAAGCTTTCTGTTAAATTCCGCTCTCCTGAGTCTTCTCCAGTCCCGGCCTTAGCCCGATATGCCCCAAAGCAGGAATTAAACACTACCATTTGAATATGATTATTAATCAGTAACCCAGCTAAATCATCCCCGCTGAGAGTTTCTGTTAAACCAGTTTTTTTACTGACTAGATAAATTTGCCCACCATTCGCGCCCAAGTTGCTATGACCGGAATAGTGGAGAATATCGTAATGTCCCTGTTCTAAAGCTTGGGTGAGTTCTTCCCTACCTGGCTCGTCAAGAACAGTCAATTCAATTTCCGGTAGATGATGATTACCATCTGCCAATTTTAATGCTTGGCGGTGCAGTTCTGCTTTCAGATTGATAGCTTCTTGCTTGAGTAAATGCAACTGCACCAAGTCCCTTGGAGAAGAAATCACCATCAACACTTTCAGCCCCCGTTCTGCCGCCGGTGTCGGGAGATTATGATTCTGTAAATGGCTGGGCGATAGCTTCCGCTCGCCATAGGCACGCAACCAGTAGGCATTGACTGAGGCCATACCACTTTGGTAACGCGCAAATGTAATATCAGGTCCTGTGGCTAAAGGGCGATCGCCTGCGTGCATCACTTCCCATGGCAACCGTGCTAATCTGGCATCTTTGAATCCCAATCTTAGCCGCAGCACCTGTTGGTGATTTTGGGCAATACCTTGAGCGGTGATCCAACTATCTCTGAGAGTTCCCTGAAATAGCGCGTTATACAACTCCTGCCCCAAGTCCACCAAGTTAACAGCCTTTTTAGTCGTCATCTCCCCCTGCAAGACTAACTGCAAAGGGTCATCCATTAAATATCCGGCGGCCACTAACCACTCAGTCACAGGCCAATGTACCAGTTCTTCTGCCAACGGTACCCCAGATGCTACTTGTTCAGTCCGCACCAGATAGTCATTTTGCCCTACTGGTGTTGCGGAAAGGTGAAATTCCTGGGTCACAACTTCTGCTCCATAAAACTTAGACAATCTTGATCACGCAGGGTGGTGTAGATGTATTTTGCCATTCTAATGTTTCAGATGCGCGTTGTTGAGACATTGATCCTAATCTAGTTTTTAACACGGTTTTCTGCCTATTTCTCTTCAAAAAGTTGATCCGGATTGGTTGATCCCGGTCGAGAACTCTTTGTTGGTAGATGCACCTTGATCTTCAATTCCCCTAGTTGGCTAAAACTCACTAGGGGTTTTCTTTTTTTAATTCTGGCAAATAAAAAACGCTCTTGGTTAGCAAGAGCGTTTGTAAACATTTGTAAATCAGTTATTTAGTAGATGAAATTCTGATAACTAACTCCCCTACCCAGCGACCAGCCACAGGAATTTTTTCGGTATGAGACCTACAGCAATATTTGGGTAATTTTTTCCGGATCATAAGTTAAAAACAATGAACAGTTAACAAGTAGATGCACCCTGATAACTAACTTCCCCTAGTCGGCTAACACCACTGGGGGTTTTTTCTTGTTTATGATTAGCACCACACAATCATTACCATATACATTACCATATAATCATTTTTTCCGGAACATCATACACCACCCTAGAACAGTTAACAAGTAGATGCACCCTGATAACTAACTTCCCCTAGTCGGCTAACACCACTGGGGGTTTTTTCTTGTTTATGATTAGCACCACACAATCATTACCATATACATTACCATATAATCATTTTTTCCGGAACATCATACACCACCCTAGAACAGTTAACAAGTAGATGCACCCTGATAACTAACTTCCCCTAGTCGGCTAACACCACTGGGGGTTTTTTCTTGTTTATGATTAGCACCACACAATCATTACCATATAATCATTTTTTCCGGAATATCATACACCACCCTAGAACAGTTAACAAGTAGATGCACCCTGATAACTAACTTCCCCTAGCCGGCTAACACCACTGGGGGTTTTTTCTGTTCCTACTCTTTCTCAAAACCGCTAGGTAGTTGACTCCTGAAATCAACACAAATCGAATTTGTTAACAATAAATTTATCCGGAAGATCGTTATACACCTGAGAACATCTAATTGGTAGATGCACCCTGATAACTAAACTCCCCCGGCTAAAATCCACTGGGGGTTTTTTCTCAAAAACATAATCTTAACCTACCCTATCATTAAAACTATTCTCTGGCAATATCCCCAAACAAATAAGTTTCTGGTCATTTTCACCCACGAACTACTTCCTTTAACTTACACAGTGGCGAAATATACTACTAGACTCATGGATATGCCAACCTGAAAATTTTCTAGCAATTACTTTCATTGTATTGTGATCCTTATGGCCGAATTCAGAATGATTACCGCGATAGTTAATGGCACTCTTAATTATTTCTTTATAATTATCTGAACAAACAGCCATTGAGCAACCTGTGATTTTTTTATAACATATTCTAGATTGATATATCAATACCCCTGACCAAATTCAGTTATTTTACCGATAAAGAAATAGGTAATAGGTGAGATTTTGATTAGTTACCCATTACCCATTACCAGCCTAAATTACCCTAAATTTAGCCCGCTAACAAATTAATTGACATTCTGCGGTCTAAAGACACACAGATTCTTTAAGACTTGCTTAAAAGGAATAGTCAATTATCCCGGTACACGCTTAAAACAACTACCAGTCCGACAGGTATTGCAGTTGCGCTTACTTTTATGTTTTTTTGCTTTCCGAGTCCATCAAATTTTGGCGGTATTACACTCCATATTTTACCTTTACTTGTTTACCCAGGCTACGGTCAAATGCCCAGACGAGATAAATCAGGGGTTTCTCCTTATTAAAATACTTCTTCGTGTAGATGGTTGTTCTTACTTGCAGTCCAATTATATCTTATGCTCGGCGAATAAATAAATGAATAAATTCGCCGTTGGCACTTCCTCCACTGTCTAAAGCCAAGTGGCTTCCGTGCCTTTTTTGCGATTTTCTTGTGATTTAGTCAATTGTGATTTGTTGAGGTGCGTTCGCTTTACCGTTTTGGGTTTCTGTACTCAGGTTACTGGTACTTTTTGCACAACATTTTTTATCTAGCCAACTTTTGACGGGTTCTTCATTCAGGTTGAGTCGGAGGACACCAGAAACGAACCCACCCATAAATGAAACTGGATTCTGGGCAAATTCTTGAAACAGGGGGGATAATTCACTAATAAACATTATACTCTCCAAGTATTGCTGTCAAAAATTATTAATTCTTCATTAATCTTAACATATCTGGGCGAGAAAGCAACTAGTAAGGCCGTGAAGTCGAAGGTGATAGGTCCTCTGCTTTTTAGTGATTGAGAATGGACTGAGGACGAATCTCAACCTGTATGATCACACAAGAACTACCATGATTAATCTTGATTTTTAACCCGTATTTAATTAAAATAAGCTATCTAAATTAAAATTAAAAATTAAATTATGGCAAGCAACTGGGAAAACTTTCTAAAAAATTTGGGTGAATGGCGTGGTTCATTTACTAAAATATCCCCCCATGGTGAAATATTAGATTCTACTCCTAGTATTCTAAATTTAGAAGCCGATGATCATAATCAATCTGTACTTTTTAGATTACGCCGTTTTAATTCTGGTAATTATGATAGTCCTCCTATTCAGGATTATCAACAGGAATATCGTTCTTTAGGAAGACAGAATATCTTTTTTGCTACGGGAGCTTTTTCTAAAGGAACATTGCAATTAGCTCCTTTTTCTGAATTTGGAGCCGAATACGGTTTTGTTGATCATGATCGTCGGTTACGTTTAGTACAATTATATGATCAAAGAGGCAACTTTATTAGTTTAACTCTGATTAGAGAATTTCGCAGTTTTACAGATGCTTATGAACGTCCGCAACTGACGGTAGAACAGTTGATTGGTAATTGGCAAGGTAAAGCTCATACAGTTTACGCGGATTTGAGACCATCAGAAACCTATGCCACTTATTTAGAAATTCAAAAAATAGGTGATGGATATTTAGAACAAAAATTATCTTTTCAATCGCAAATTATGACTGTAAAAGCTAGGATAGAAGGAAATAAAATCATCTCAGAAACGGAAGGAATTGCTCGACGGATTTTATTATTGCCTGATGGAAGTTCTAGTAATGTTCCTTTGCAACTACAATTGAGAAAATCTTTTTTTGTCGAAGCAGGTTGGTTAGTTAGAGAAAATGAACGTCAACGGTTAATTCGTAATTATAGTGACAAAGGTGAATGGATTAGCTCAACTCATGTTATTGAACATAAATAGGCTTGGCTTTAGTAAAATATTTTTTAATAAAATATTTTTGTGTTAGCAGAAATCTATGGGTGGACTGGCAGCCCGTCCCAGAACAGTTAAGCCGAGTACGGGCGAACAGATATTCGCCCCTACGCAGGAATCTTAAGGAGTGATTAATTGGCTTGGGAACATACATTTATCAGAGTCGCAACCACTAGGACCCGACTCTAATAACTCACCCAAATCGTAGCGACTTAAAGCACCACAGAAGTCATCCGTCTTGCGTCGAACCTTGACCTCTCTACATAAACTCTCAAAAGTGAGCTTATCTATAGGCTCGAAGGGTAAACGGGGAAATGTTTGGATATCATCAAATCTTGCTAACAATGCAGCGGAAACATATCCTTCGTCATTTTGGATAGCTTCATATATGCGTGTTCCCAATGCTTCTATTTCTTCAGAACGAAGTTCCAGAGTAGCTGAAGTGTTATGTGTGACATAATGGTTTTGAACTTGCATGACAAAATCTAATTGCGCTAATACAGAAAACCGAGAAACCTCTATTTTGTCAGCACCGGGTAAGTCCGCCCAAGATACAGCCACTGGTATTTCTACCAACCACTCTGTACACCGTGGATCAAAAGGATCATTAAGCAAGTTACCATTTTCATCCTTGTCAGATTGAGAGGGGATAACATTGTAACCATAATCTATACAGGCCAGGGCTACAGGGTCGTTTTTGCGGAAGGTGATACGACGGATGAATCTTTGGGCTTTGGGGGGATGCCAACCCGGTGAAGCACCGGTTAAAAGGGATTTAGTGCCGGCTGGTTGAACTGTAGTACAACGGTTAGGGCGTTTTATCTGATGGCGATCGCAATATTCCCATACTACCTTATGAACTACATCTTTCCAGAAGTTAAGATATTTTTGCTCACTACGTTTAAACATCAATCCTTGGGGAGTTTCTGGTCTTCCGGTTTCCCACCAACGCAACCAGTCTGTACCAAAGGCATGAACAAAGAAGTCAAATAATCCGGTAAAGGATACACCGACAATGGGGTCAAGTTCCCGGCTGTATTGATAGCGGGGTTCAAGGAATTGGTGGTTTAATAATGCAACAACAGAGAGCGCACCAGCGGTAAATACTTCTTCTTGTTCTCTATAGTTGTCGGGATCTAGTTGGTTTAAGTGTACCTCGGACAAATTACAGTGGAAGTTGCTACCGATAATCTCCAGTTTTGTTACCCTAAAGGCTTTTTATCCTCTAGTTCTACAGGTTCTATATTCCCTGTAGCTCCGCGTACCTTTTATACGTATGACTATAACACCATAAAAACTGCTAGTTATACGTACCCCCACACTCTTGGAGAGCTTATATTCTAGAAAACAATTTCGTTGTCATCTAGTTTCACTCCCTACGCTGTACGGTGTCAATAGCCTTTTATTTCCATTGATTACCACGGGATTAGCTTCTCAGCTTTCCCCGTATTTGCGGGGTTTTTTACGTGAGGCAAGTGTTATAAAATACCACACGGATTCAATCCAAACCTACCCATCCTATGTTCTAATTCATCAGGACTGATTTCAGGATAATTCTCTTGTATCCATCCTTTACCCTTACCTTGGTCATAGGCACGTAAAAAATCTCTTTTAATTTCTGGTGTATTTAATAAATCTGCATTAGCCCTAGCAACCGCTTCACCTGCCCACTGAATTGCTCCTTCACCGCTATAATACTGTTTGCGTACAGATGCGATAGATTCCTCTAAAGTGGGCTTACGATGAAATACTCTTGTATGGTTAGCCATTCGTAAAGCGTCACGTTCTGGATCAATACGCCAGTTACCTTCTGTGTCCTGTTGCCATAGGTCATCTTTTGACATTGCGCCTTTTTCATCTTCTGATATAAATTGACGCATACCCGCGCTACGGCGGACATTACCAGCAACTACGGTGACTGCTGCTTCGTCAATGAGTAAGCAACATTCAACAGAGTTTAATTTTCTACCTACAGCTTTGTTAAGAATTGAGGCAATACGCTGATAGAGTCCTGATAGTTTCACGGGGTTGGCAACACCACCAAATCCTCTGAGAGATTCGCCAGATTTACGGACATCGGAAATATCTACAACTACTTGTACATTACCACTAAAACGCTGATCGGAGGATAGTTCTAAAACACTTTGGTAGGATTTTACCCAACCTTCTCGACTATCCCCAACGTAAATAATAACACTGTCACCATCCAAAAGGATTTGTGTAAGTTCACGACGCTGTTCCTTGGGTGTACTACCAACTTCGCCGCGAATAGTGACATGAAGATGATTACGTATAGAAGGAAGTTGATTAATATACTGTGGCTCGATCACTGCTCCCGTACCACAGCCCATCATAGCTAAATCCATC
Source organism: Dolichospermum sp. FACHB-1250 (assembly GCF_014696335.1). NCBI lineage: Bacteria > Bacillati > Cyanobacteriota > Cyanophyceae > Nostocales > Aphanizomenonaceae > Dolichospermum > Dolichospermum sp. FACHB-1250. The sequence goes on along the minus strand of NZ_JACJPZ010000010.1, from coordinate 75,884 downwards.
ATCAACCCAAAGGCTTCCCAGTCCACAAGGTTCGTAGAGGTGCAGTTATAAGCACCAGAATAGTTTTTCGCCTTAGATAACCAATTTGTGCCACCAACCCACAACCAGCGCCCGCTAGGGAGAGATTTCATGCTTCGCTGCATCTTATCCAAGATAACAGCCTCTTCATGGGTGAGCCTTCCTAATTCCATCAAACCGCGTAAAGTGCGATCGCACACCTGACCCCATGTTTCTCTCAAACCCGCATCTGTGCGTCTGCTGTAGGTTCTAAAAAACACCGGATTAGCTGCTGGGGCGGATTCTGGAAATACAGGCTGATATTTGCATTCAAGTTCTCTGACCATAATAAGATTTTGTTTCTGACTCACAAATTAAGACTATAACGCCAAGTAGTTATATGATCAAAGATTGCTAAAATCGCCACTTTGTGATCTATCTATTTTTGTGTCAATTGTAACTTTATTTTCTTTTCAGTAAAAAAACCTGAGTGGGGTCTAGAATTGTCAATTTGTAAAGTTTTACCTACCATTTTTCTCAAAATAGGTAATCTGTGTAATTTAGTAATTTTCATATTCTCTATAGCTGCATATAATACTACACTTAGACGAATATACATCAGCTTTTGATTGATAGATTTTAACTTCATCTTTTAATTTTTGAATACGTTTATATTGTTCATGATCGTAATCTTTTAGTTTATGATCTTAATCTTTTAATTTTTGAATAAGTTTATATTTTTCATGATCGTAATCTTTTAGTTCATGATTTTAATCTTTTAGTTATTTTTTATACGAAATTAAATTTGATTTTAAATAGAAACTTCTTTATAAATAAACTTTGCTATTGTTACAAAAACTTGTAAGATGTGATTAAATATTTAATTATAGTTTTTTTAACAATTGCTATAAATAATATTTATGTAATAAATATATTTTAATGTTTACTCTTTTTATTTTATTCATCCTTTAATTTTAAATATCTTACTTTTAAAAGTATGTTTAAATACCTATTTATATTAAGTATTTTATTTACTGAAAATTTGCCGTAAAGTAAAAAATTTAAATATTTACAACTTTATAATATGTATATAATAATTTTAATTAACGCATAAATTGGAAAATAAATTACAAAATGCCACTAGCACCCTGGAAAAGTCTGATTACTCGTGCTTTACATCATAACCGTAGCCTTGCTTATTCTCGTTATTTACAACTAGCAACAATAAAAGAAAATGGTTTTCCTGCAAATCGTACTGTCGTTTTTCGTGGTTTTCTAGAAGATACTAACGAATTAAAATTCATTACCGATATTCGTAGTGCAAAAGCCGAACAAATATCAAAACAACCTATAGCGGAAGTTTGCTGGTATTTTCCCAAAACTAGAGAACAATTTCGTATTACTGGAGAATTAATATTAATAAGTGATGATTCTCACACCAATTTACAACCAGTGAGAATCAAAATGTGGCAAGAATTGAGTAATGCAGCCAGACTACAATTTTGTTGGCCACATCCTGGTAAAATGAGAATAACAACAGCAACAGCCTTTACACCACCAGCACCAAACCCTATAGAACCAGTAGAAAATTTTTGTTTATTATTACTTGCGCCGATACAAGTAGATCATTTAGAATTGAGAGGTGAACCGCAAAATAGATGGGTTTATCACCGCAATGAAAACCAGGAATGGTTAACTGAAGCAATAAACCCGTAATTTTATCTATAATTTTAAGATTCTGATTTCAGCATTTCTAGATTCCTGCACCATCAAAAAATTCCTGAATCTGTTTATCTCGAATATTACAGAAATTGTGTTCTTTTGGTAACTCATCTTCTTGGGGGAATTTACCAATTAAAATGGGGGTTTTTGCAGGATTTTGGAGAGATTGAATTTGTGCTTCTAGTGCTTCAATGCGGTCTACTAAAGTGCGAATTACTTGGGCTTCTGAGTCAGGTAAGTTACTATGTTCTAGAGGTGCAACCCGCACTCCAGAACGGTAAATAATGCGTCCAGGAACACCGACCACTGTGCAACTAGATGGTACATTTCTCAACACCACTGAACCAGCACCAATACGGACATGATCACCAATTTCAATGTTTCCTAAAACTTTTGCCCCAGCACCAACCACGACATTTTCACCTAATGTGGGGTGACGTTTACCGCTTTGTTTACCTGTTCCTCCTAGAGTAACACCTTGGTAAATCAGTGCGTAATTACCGATAATAGCTGTTTCTCCAATCACCACTCCCATTCCGTGGTCAATAAATACACCTTCACCAATTACAGCACCTGGGTGAATTTCAATACCAGTTAGAAACCGAGCGATATGAGAAATTAAGCGAGGGAAAAAAGGAATACCAATACCACGCAACCCGTGTGCAAAGCGGTGGAAAATTAAGGCTTGCAAACCAGGATAGCAGAATAAAACCTCCAACCAATTCCGGGCTGCAGGGTCACGTTCAAAGATAATACGAAAATCGGCATGGAGTCTAGAGAACATGAAAATAGTACCCTTAGATAGCACAACAAGCTACTCTCCCATAGTATCGTGATTTGGTGATGGAAAATGGGGTGGTTATTCGGAATAAATGAATTTAAACGGGAAAATCAATTTAAAATCCCAAATCTCAAGTTGTTTCATGAGTGTTGCAAAAATTGAGGATATTTCATATTCAGCAAAAAGGAATGAATAATTAACCGCAGATGAACGCAGATGAAGATGGATGAGTTTATAAATTTTATGATTCTGTGCCGCCTCTCATATTAGTTAGTGCAAATTCAAATTTTTAGGATTTAATTCTCTAATGCAGTTTCAGTAGTACCCCACCTGTGAGTATTCCTGGCTGAGTATGATAACTGCTGAATGTAAGCGATTGCAAATTATCAAATAGTGGTTTATCTAGTAGTTCCACGAATTTAAGCACAGGTATTTGACGTTCAAGAATATTTCTACTAGTTTCCCAGTCTAAGTAAATATATCCTTGATTTGGCTGGGGAATTACACCAAGACTACTTTTAAATTTGGGATTTTCCAGTAAAGATTTTTGCTTTTGACTCAAAATTTCTTTTAGTATGTTTAAGTCGGAAGTGAAAATCTCGTAATTATTTAAAGTTGTATGTACTCCTTTGACTTTCGTGTCAACATTAATAGGTTTATTATTCTCATCTGTGGTTATAACTTGTGTCCAGGCTGATACTTTCTGTCCATTTAAAATCAGGGAAATAACATTAAAACTACTGGTACTAGCAATATTATCTAAATGTGCTATACCTGCTGCTAATTGTGGGTTTTTTTCGACCACAAATACCCAATTAGGAGTTGTGTTTTCTGAATTGGGTAATAAAGCTAAAGCATATTCTCCTGTTACCCAACTGAAAATATTTTGACTAAAGTTTAAATTCAAGTTTTGCTGGATTTTTATCAAAGGTTGTATTAGTCGAGAAATACCATCTTCACTAGAACCGTAAATAGTTGCTGTTCCTTGTTTCCACAGTTTTGCTAAATCACTATTACCTAAATTACTCAAGTTCGCTCCAGAAATTGCCAAAGTTGTTGATTCGGGAATGTACTGTAATGCTGCGACGGGTTCAGATAATGGCAAAGATGGAGGTACAATTTGGGAGTTTGTTAAAAAGGTACTTTCTGCTAACAATCCTTGAGAATTTAAGGCTAAAGATAGAATTTGGCTATGATAAGTTGCTTCTGCTAATTCTAATTTCTGCCATTTGCCAATTTCGGGTAAATTAAAGAAGGTGACAGCTAGAGAATTTTTGGGTATTTGTTGACTAGCTTTTTGATATTCAAGAGAACTAACTAAGTTTAAATCTGGTGCTTGTAAATTATTAATTGCTGCTTTGATGACTTGGGAATGATTTGCAAATAAAACAAAATTATTAACAATTGCACCAGCTAAACTATTTGATATTTGGGATGGTGAATATTCTTGACGATCATAAATAACTTTGACACCTTTATATCGTTCGACCTCTAAATCATTTCCTGCAAAAGCTCGTTTAGAAAATAATAATTCTAAAAATTCGCGGCTTTTTACTGGGTTTTTGGTTGCAAGTGCCATTAAGTACCCTGTTTGTAGTCCGTTGTCTGGGTCACGGTCTATATCTAGGGTTGTGACAGCTAGGGTAATTTCATTATTCAGCCAGGGTTTAATATCATTTTGGTAATCTATATTACTTTTGGCTAATAGACTATTTTTAATTTGAGACAATTCCCTTTTTTGTGCTATTTTTTGTAAAGCGTCGGGATTTACCAATAATGAAACCATTGCTGGTGAGAATTTCGGGACGAATATAGCCGCCCTGGGTTGAGAATTGGGAACTACAAGGGTGGGGGAATTTTTACCAAAGACCCAGTAAAATACCGCAATACTAACCAGTAATAGTGTTACGAAAGCAACTACAAGTAAATTTAAAGGTGAGGGTTTATTATTCACATTATTATTCACACTAGTTATATTTTCCAGTTTTTTCTGCCAACATAAATAGTATAGGATTTTTTAGAGAAACTGCATGACGGATAAATCATTTGCTCAACCCTTTACTCAAATTAGTGTTGAATACATAGCACAATGCCTTAGTGCGGATAAAGGCACGATTCAGTTAATAGATGTGCGTGAACCCCAAGAACTTGCCATATCACGAATAGAGGGATTTGTCAATCTTCCTTTGAGTGAATATGAGCAATGGAGTCAACAAATCTCTACTCGCTTTAATCCGCATATTGAAACTCTGGTTCTTTGCCATCATGGTATGCGATCCGCTCAGATGTGTCAATGGTTAGTTGGTCAAGGATTTACAAATGTTAAAAACATTATGGGTGGTATTGATGCTTACTCAATTTTAGTTGATCCTTCAGTTCCGCAATATTAGGGAAGAGGGAAGAGGGAAGAGGGAAGAGGGAAGATTCTTTCCTTCTATTCCTCCAGTTTATCAGTTTGTATATTCACAAAGAAATATTAATATTTTGTAACTAAAACCACAGCTTGTGTTAGAGTACTATGAGATACTACTGAAAAAGTTGGGAATTTACCTGATGTTCTGTTTTCAGCTATATGTTGATAACAAATACAGCCAATAAATGCCTAAGGTAAATTTTGTGTTTAATGAACACAATATGTGTATATAATTTGCTATCTTATATTAATTAATAATTAATTCTTTTTTGGGGTTTTGGTGGTGCAAACCACGCATTTTTTCAACTTTTGATTAAAATTTGCCTACAGTAAAAATATCAACTATGCAAGTCCATTTGACTAATCGCCAACAAAATATACTTTCGGCCACTGTACGTCATTATATTGCTACAGCAGAGCCAGTAGGATCTAAAGCCCTAATTGATGGTTTCGATTTAGGTGTTAGCTCGGCTACTATTCGCAATGTCATGGGGGGCTTAGAAAAATCAGGGTTACTTTACCAACCACATACCTCTGCGGGGAGAATTCCTTCTGATTCTGGTTATCGGATTTATGTGGATCAATTAATTGTACCATCAGAGACGTTAGTGAAAGAAGTAGAAGCGGTATTACAAAAACGTCTACACTGGGAAGATTGGAGTTTAGAAGCTTTGTTACAAGGTGCGGGACAAATTTTAGCAACATTAAGCGGCTGTATTAGCTTAATTACGATGCCGCAAACTACAATAGCAAAGTTACGCCATTTACAATTGGTGCAAATTGAAGCTGGTAGGATTATGTTAATTGTGGTTACCGATAGTTATGAAACCCATTCTAAAGTGATGGATTTATTTTCAGAATCATCAGTAATTAAACCGAATGAGGAGGTGATTGATCATCAATTGCAGATTGTTTCTAATTTTTTAAATAGTCACTTACGAGGACAAAGTTTATTAGAAATAGGCTATCTTGATTGGAATGAATTAGATCAAGAATTTCGAGTTTATGGCGAATTATTGAAAAGTTCTCTGGTAGAATTAACTAATCGCGCTCTTGCACCGACAGCTACACAAATTATGGTAAAGGGTATCGGAGAGGTTTTACGACAACCAGAATTTTCTCAGGTACAACAGGTACAAACAATTATGCAATTGTTGGAAGAGGAACAAGACCAACTTTGGCATTTAATTTGTGAAGAGCCGGAAATAGATGATACTAGTAAATCTAAGGTAACGGTAAGAATTGGTGCAGAAAATCCTCTCAAACCTATTCGCACTTGTACTTTGATTTCTGCTATTTATCGTCGGGGTTCTGTGCCGGTGGGAAGTGTGGGGGTTTTGGGTCCAACTAGGTTAGACTATGAAAGTGCGATCGCTGTGGTCGCAGCAGCAGCAGATTATCTCTCAGAAGCTTTTAGTTAGTTAATTTCCATGAAATTGGCCTGAAAAATTGCCATGATCACAAGGGAATAGGGAACTGGTTTTTTGGTGACTTTAGCTATTTTTAAATGCTTTTGCTTTTTCAAGGTTTTATATTTCAATCATGATGAGAAAAATTACTTTTGGTCTATTATGGCTAGGATTTATTTCCTATGCCTTTTTCTTTGCTCCTCCCGAACAACCTGATACTTTTGAGTTAATAAAAAATCTCTCTACAGGAAATTGGCAAGAAATTAATCCCCTGATTATATGTTTATTTAATATCATGGGGATTTGGCCTTTTATATATAGTGCAGTAGTCTTTTTTGATGGTAGAGGTCAAAAAATCCCCGCTTGGCCTTTTGCTATTGGTACTTTTGCTTTAGGTGCATTTGCACTTTTACCATACTTGGCTTTAAGAGAACCTAATCAAAAGTTTATAGGTGAAAAAAAATCATTTTTGAAAATACTGGATTCCCGGATTTTGGGAATTTTATTAACTTTAGCTGCAACGGTTTTATTTACCTTTAGTTTACAAGGAAATTGGAGTAATTTTGTCGAACAGTGGCAAAATAACAGGTTTATTCATGTCATGAGTTTAGACTTTATCATGTTGAGTTTATTATTTCCAACGTTATTAGGAGATGATATGATGCGACGGGGTTGGCAAAATAATCAATTATTTTGGTTATTTGCAATGCCTTTATTTGGATCTTTGATATATTTGTGTGTCCGGCCACCTATAGAAATAGAAAATAAGAAAGGAGTTGAAAATACAATATTTAACTAATTCCTAATTGTTCAATTTTTACTTAATCAAGATGTGGGAATTAAAAAGGTAAATATCCGGTTGTCAACATTTTACAGCGGATTACCAATGGGATGTTGCATAAGTTGTAAATTTAACCAAATAATTGTAATAATTGTCCTGATGTGACACATTTGAGATTGAACTAGGAAATAACTATAGCATTTTTTCATTTACAGCAGTCGGCTCTGACTTCCTTTTCGCTGCTATAGCAATTACTAGGCTAGAAACTGATGAAAAAAGTTAATATTTACCGCTTTTGCAATTATACTTTAATAGGTTTAATATCCTGCTGTTTGGTGTTAAATAGGGTTTCCCCGGCCTTGACTCAGACAGTTTCTCTAATTAACTCCGCACCCGCACCTGATACTAGCTTGATTTGGCCGACCCAAGGAATTATTTCTCAAGGTTTTCGTAAATACGAACATGAAGGAATTGATATTGCGGGAGCAAAAGGTACACCGATTTTGGCTGCTGCTGCTGGTACAGTGGTAAAAGCTAGTTGGGACAATTGGGGATTAGGCAATTTTATCGAAATTAAACATCTTCATGGTATTGTGACCGTTTATGGACATAATAGCCGTCTACTGGTCAATAAAGGTCAACAGGTCAAACAAGGGCAAATTATTGCCGAAATGGGTTCAACAGGCAATAGCACCGCCCCTCATCTGCATTTTGAATTTTACCCCGATGGTCGTTTAGCTAGTAATCCTATTAGTTTATTACCGTCAACTACTATGGTAAAAACACCGATAAATGAACCGATTTCCCTGACTCCAAAGCCTGTTTTACCTATTAGTAATAATACTGAATGTAATGGGACTCCAGTTATAACTGGAGAGACAGCAACAGCGACTATTAAAGTTTGTGAGGAAAATAATCAGTTATTTTATTTGGGGAAATTAAAACAAGCACCAAATCAACTTTTAAAAATCCGAGCTTGGAAAGTTAATAATAACAGATATAGAGCAGATAATGGCACTTTTTCCTACTTAATTAGCCCAGAAAAAATAGAAATTTGGCGTAATGGTAATCCAATTCGTGCCGATAATTTTCTCACTGCTAATGGTGTGGGAAACTAAAACTACTAATGACTTTATGTAATTGATGATTTCATTACAAATACCTGATGTGACAGTTCAAATGGCGGAATATAGCAGCCAATGTGTTTCAGCAAAGAATTATAAAATCAATGAAGATTAGATCTAAACAAAAGTATTGCAAAACTTCACATAAAGGAGCAGATGATCATGGAATATTTGGCTTATTCCTATATGTATATAGAAGATGAAGAAACAAATGGAAATTTGCCATTAAATTTACCTAAATTGGCGCAGGTATTGAATTGGCGACAGTTTTTTAAATCTTCTGCATGGTTAACTTTGGCTGGTGTGAGTATATTACTAGCTACAGTTGCTCAAATGCAGTTTGCTTCGGCAGAATATGTCAGGACTAATGGTAGTTGTATGAATATTCGTACAGGACCTAGCACCGATAATTCATCCATAGCTTGTGTCCAAAATGGGTCATACATTGGTGATACTGGGAATGTCAGAAATGGATTTGCAAGAATTTCCTCGGGACGTTACCGGGGATACTATGCTGCTGAAAGATGGATTGGTAACACTCCTGGCTATTCTTCCCGTAGACACCGTTCTGGATACGGTGTTGGCGGTAGGGTAACTGTAGGATATGGCACAAGGGGCGAACGAGTGCGAGAAATCCAAAGGGCTTTAGGGATTAGGGTTGATGGTGTTTACGGTTCAAGAACCATTAATGCAGTGCGTCACTTTCAAAGACGTAACGGACTGCGTGTAGATGGTGTTGTTGGTTATCAAACTCGGAGGGCTTTAGGTATTTAGCTGCGGTGACAAGTAATTTTTGACAAGTTGTAAAATGCGTTCTGCTGCATGGCCATCGCCAAAGGGATTAATGGCGGTGGCCATTTTGGTATAAGCGGCTGGGTTGCTGAGTAGTTCACTAGCGGCTGCAACAATATTTTCCGTTTGTGTACCTACAAGTTTGGCTGTACCTGCGGTGACAGCTTCTGGCCTCTCTGTGGTATCTCTGAGAACTAACACTGGTTTACCCAAGCTGGGGGCTTCTTCTTGTAAACCACCAGAATCTGTTAAGATTAAATGCGATCGCTCAATAGCCCCCACTAATTCTGCATAATCTAAAGGTTCTGTCAAGAAAATCCGGGGATGATTCCCCAACAATTTTTGTAATGGTTCTCTAACTATCGGATTTTTATGTAATGGTAATAATAAAGCTGTATCGGGAAATTGCTCTAAAATCTGTAAAAAACTTTCAGCGATATCTTGCAGCGGTTCTCCCCAGTTTTCCCGTCTATGAACCGTTGCTAAAATTGTCCGATATTGATGCCAATCTAAACCCGGTATATGACAAACTGGTTTGGTTGCAGCCACATTTAATAAAGCATCAATCACTGTATTTCCTGTGAGGTGAATTTCCCCCAACACTCCAGAACTTTGTAAATTTTCCACCGCTAAAGTTGTCGGGGCAAAATGCAATTGTGTAAGCTGAGAAATTAATCTTCTATTAGCTTCTTCTGGAAAAGGATTAAATAAATCATCAGTTCTTAACCCAGCTTCCACATGACCAACAGGAATTTTTTGATAAAAAGCGGCCAAAGTTGCAGCAAAAGCAGTTGTCGTATCTCCTTGAACAATCACAAAATCTAAAGTTTGTTCCTGAAATAATGCTTCTAAACCTTGTAGACTTCGACAGGTAATCTCACTAAGAGATTGCTGACGCTGCATAATCTCCAAATTCCAATCAGCTTTGAGTTTGAACAACTTCATTACTTGTTCAACCATTTCTCGATGTTGTCCTGTGAGAATTACCTGCAATTCAAAATCTGGAGAATTTTGAAAAACTTGAATTACTGGTGCTAGTTTAATAGCTTCGGGACGAGTTCCTAAAATAATGCCAATGCGGTGTTGATTAGTCATTAGTCAAATAATTACAATTTACTTTTAATTTTCCTAGACGGTAATTAATTTTTTACCTAATTATACCAAATTGTTTATAGTATTTGCGGGCAAAATTATAGCCTGTAAGTGCTTGAGTATCTGGTTGTATGTGAAATAACACAACCTTACTGATGCGATCGCCCCATGATAAAAATTTGATTGTCCCTGTCACACCTGAAAAAGCAAAATTATGACTTAAAGCTTGTTAAATACTTTAGTATTACCATTTTTTTCCATAGCAATAGCTACTGTTTTAGTAGCATCGACAAACTTTTTATAATAGTCTATGTAGGTTGGGTTGAACAACATGAAACCCAACATCTACGCGAATTGGTTGGGTTGAAAAATGAAACCCAACCAACAATTTTCTTAACTAAACCTTATTGGTTAAATGACAAACTTTTCTGTAATGGTTGCATTATTTAGAGTAACCCGGATTTGGAATTTTTCACCCATTTCAGCACAAAATTTTAATTTAATGTAATTATCTCCTTGTTCTCTGGCTTTAACTTCTAAAAATGGCTGGCCATTTTCATATAATCCTGATGGCTCAATGTTTATCTTCTTAATTAAATCAAGAGTATATTGATATTCAGCTATTTTTCCTTCTTCTTTAAATAGTTTAGCTACTTTTTGTAACTTGGCAATAGTTCCTTTTACATCTTCCAATTGACCAGGGTTAGAATCTTGGCTATTCTGAGCTAGTGCAAGGCTAGGATCAATACTCAAGGCTTGGGTAAAATCTTCAATTGCTCCTTTTAAATCTCCTATTTTAAAACGGGCAAGACCTCTATTATTGTGAGTTATTGCAAGACTAGGATCAATACGCAAGGCTTGGGTAAAATTTTCAATCGCCTCTTTTAAATCTCCTGATAGTAGGCGGGCAAAACCTCGATTATTGTAGATATCTGCATCATTAGGATTCAGACGTATGGCTTGATTGTAATCTTCAATCGCTCCTTTTACATCTCCCAACATCCCACGGGTAAGACCTCTATTATAGTGAGCTAGTGCAAGGTTAGAATCAAGACGTAAGGCTTGGTTGAAATCTTCAATTGCCTCGTTTATATCTCCTAATTGAGCGCGGACACCGCCTCGGTTCAGGTAGGCTAGTGCAAGATTGGGATTCAGACGTATGGCTTGGTTATAATCTTCGATTGCCCCTTTTATATCTCTTGATTCATACCGGACAACACCTCGGTTATAGTATGCTTCTGCAAGGTTAGGATTAATACGTAGAGCTTGATTGTAATTTTCAATCGCTTCTTTAAAATCTCCCAATTCACGGCGGGCATTCCCTCTGTTGATGTAAGCTCCTACATGGTTAGGATTAATACGCAGTGCTTGGTTGTAATCTTCAATTGCCCCTTGCAAATCTCCTGATTCATAGCGAGCAACACCTTGGTCATGGTATGATTCTGCATTTTCAAGGTTAACTTGTACTAACAGTAATCTTGATTCTCTTGCTGACTCTAAAATATTCGGCACATTTTGAGCATCAACTTTAGAGCTATATAATATTGCTCCTAGTACAAAAACTAAAGTTGTTAATTTTGATAATTTCATTTTGTTTTCCTTCTTCAATTAAGAACTTTTCAGATTTATCAATACCTTCGCTATGGTGCAAAACATGAGAATTGCTACTAACGGGACTTGTAATGAAGTGTAAATTCTGGCTATCAACCGCCACCACCACCGCCACCGCCGCCACCGCCGCCACCACCGCCACCACCGCCGCCACCGCCGCCACCGCCACTGCTGCGTACTGGAATTACTTCTTCAAATTCGTTATGATATGAGCAGTTTTGGCAGTGGTGGGTTACTATTTGCTTTCCTTGAAAGCTAGTAGTTGCCGGAACTAATATTTTATAATTCCGTTTCAGCGTAAATTTTTGACATTGGGGACATTTTCGATCATTGATTGGCGAAACTATAACAAAGGCAATGTATGCGAAAAAGCACAGAAATATAAAGTTATTCCAATTCAAAACAAAGCCACCTTGTTGCCAATTGGGTTGAGGAATATTCAGAATTGCGCTAGGGAATGTCACCTGAACTTCTAGTTCTTGTTGCGGTGGAATAGGCTGATTTGCTACAAATTCAAATGTTTTCGGATTTACTTGACGGCTTGTAGCTGGTATACCAAAATTTTGAAAATCTTGGACTTTACCCGATAAAGTTTTTGGTAATTGTACCCGAACTTTTGCCGATTGAATTGTGGCTTTACGGTCAGCGAAAATGGCTTTCCAATAAACTTGAGTATTCTCATTATTAATATGCAGTCCGCCAACTACACGATATTTCAAAACAAAAGTATGTGTTTCTGGTGGTTTTAATTGATGTTGCCAACGAATCCAAAATTGATTATTTTCAATTCCGGTTTCACTAGGAATAATTTGATTATTTTCTTGAACCGTTACATCCTTAATTTCATCAACTTTATCCAAAGGAATATAGCGATATCGTTGATTAGGATAATCTGATTTAAACACATATTTTTGCGTTTCAGTGACTAACATATCTCCGTTATTTTGCACATCAATATTAACATTGATATAGTCCCAATAAAACGTTACTTCCTGTGCAACAGCATGACTAAATGTAATTAAAAATGTCACCAACACAGAAAGTAATGAAAAAGAGATTCTTTTGATCAATTGTTTATTCATAGTTTCGTTTTCTCTGTTTACCTTGTACCTTCTCTGGAGTTTGAGACAAAGAGTCTTGGTGAACCATAGTAATATTCAGTAATATTCACCGCTTTTTGTTCTCACAAAACAAGTGTCTCCAAAATTTATGTGATTGTCACCACTAAGTTACTTAAGTATTTACCTTAATAAAGTTAATTATTCTCATAAATAATGTTAATTTTATTAACATTATTTTCCCTAAGAGCCTGAGATGATTTTGAATCAGACTTACGCAGAAAAGCTTTTAAACTCTCATTCCCTCCTAACCTCCGTGTCCTCTGTGTCCTCTGTGGTTCGTTATTTAATTTTCATCATCAAAACAGATAACTTTGAGATTAAATAATAATCAACTACCACCATTGCCGCACATAAACCCCACAATGAACACAAAAACAATATTTACCTCCTGGATAACTTGCCCTAAACCCAATCTCCAAGCCAAATTACGCCTATTTTGTCTACCCTATGCTGGTGGTAACAGGACGGTTTTTCGTACCTGGACTGATTATTTACCGAAAACTATTGAATTATGTCCTATAGAAATTCCTGGTAGAGGAAGACAAATTAAATCATCTGCATACACAGAAATTCAACCTTTAGTGCGAGAAATAGCCACCAATATCATCCCCTATTTAGATAAACCTTATGCTTTTTTCGGTTACAGTATGGGTGCATTAATTAGTTTTGAGTTAATCAGGTTACTACGTTCTGAATATAATTTTCAACCTTTACATCTTTTCGTTGCCGCCCGTCACGCTCCTCAATTACCATTGAAAAAACCACGCATTTCTAAATTATCAGATCCGGATTTTTTAGCGGAAATATATCGGTTAAATGGGACTCCCAAGGAAGTCCTAGAAAATGCCGAACTCATGCAGCTTTTTATGCCTATTATTCGCGCTGATTTTGCCATAATGGAATCCTATATTTACCATCCTCAACCAGCTTTAAATTGTCCTATTTATACTTTTGGAGGTTTACAAGACAGAGAAGTTAGTTATAATTCCCTTGCGGCATGGCAAGAACAAACTACTGCTAATTTTTCATTACAAATGATGGATGGTGATCACTTTTTTATCAATACAGCTAAAACTACTTTACTTAATAGTGTGATTCAATGTTTACAGTCACATATCTAAGATATTTTTGTCCAAAAAAAATCGCAAAAATTTCTATATTTATCTTTGAGATTCCGAATTTAGAGTTACTATTTAAATAGTACGGTAATTACGATAACAATATCTATAAAACCGAACTGTAATCAATTTATTTTCCAGTGTTACTATTGAGTTGGGAGGCTAAAGCTTAGGCTTTTTGGAAGTTAAAGGTTAGAAGTTTTGCCAGTAATATTATTGTTTACCAAGTCAAGAGCTTAAAATTCAGTCTCACCAAGTCAAGAAGTCAAATAGTGAGTTTTAAGGAGATAGCTATGACACTTGTACGTTGGGATCCGTTACGAGAAATAGAACGCTGGGACCCATTCCCTGAAATGGGCGCTCTCCAGCGGCAAATGAATCGCTTGTTTGAACAATTATTGCCAACGGACGGTGGTGAAAGGGCAGGGTTGACTTTCATTCCTGCAGCTGAGATTGCAGAAACTGATGGCGATTTGAGGTTGAAAATAGAAATACCAGGTGTCGACCCGAAGGATCTTAATGTTGAGGTCGCTCCTGAATCGGTTTCTATTAGCGGTGAGCGTAAGTCAGAAACTACAACGGAAGAGGGCGGTATGACTCGCTCAGAATTTCGTTATGGCAAGTTCAAACGGGTAATCGCTTTGCCCGCTGTCGTAGACAATGAAAGAGTGGGAGCGGAATACAAAGATGGTATTCTCCGTCTTACCATTCCTAAAGCCGAGTCAGAACGACAAAAGGCTGTGAAGGTTCGTCTTGGCTAATTGCCAGGAGGTAGGTTAAATTAGGAAGGGTGAAAGGGTTTAATGATCCTTTCATCCTTCATTTTTTTGTGAGGATTATCGGATATACTTTCTTAAAGTATGTCTGAAAGTATGTTTTTAATTCTATAATTAATTCTTAGGATAGATGCTACAAAGCACTCTTGCATCTACTAGTTATGAATGCAACCAGTTGGTACTAGATTATTTTTTGATTATTTTGTATATTGTTTTTTATATTGTTAGGTGCAAGATGAGTAAATATATCTCACTCACTGTTAATATATCAGAAATTGTAGTTTGTGTTCGTGGATTGGATAGGATTTAGTGATTTTTTGGCAAACTTCTAGAAAAACACACACTGATACAGTTTTATTTGCTTGAATAGCTTTATAAAGAGGATTTGGATTGGTAATTACTAATTATGGCAACAAAAGTAGTTGATGTTAGAGAGTATACGGTTAGAGCGCACAAAAGAGTGATTCATACACGAGTTTTTAACTTTGTTTGTAAAGAATGTAATCAGGCTACAAAGAGGGAAACTTTCGGAACACGTCCTTTATATTGCGAAAGTTGTCGTCCTCCCCAACCTCCGAAAAAATCAGTTCAGGTATCTGAACCGAGTAAACCGCGTCCCATGACCTACAGCAGCGATACAAATTTAGATTGAGTGAATTGCTATGAATTCTCCAGGACAATTACAACCACCTGATGTATTTATTACGCCATTGTTGGAATTACGAGATTACTATCAGAATCTTGTACAAAAGTACCAACGTCTGTTTATAGAAGCGCGATCGCAATTAGATCATGTAGAATCTTTGTTGTCTACTTGGTCTTATGGTAATGGCAATCAACCAATTGAAGCTATTAAGGATGATTCACTGTTACTGCTTTCTTCTCATCACACTTCTGATGTCGAATGCTTGGAGTCTCTAGAGTCGGAAATTTCCTTAGACTCTTTAAAAACAGATCATTCCCTTGGACAAGTGAGGGACTCGGATAATTTTTCTCTTGAGCGTCGTCACTATGTCGGAAAAGGGGAAGAAGTTCCCATGCTTCCTCACTATGGAAATATGACTCGTATGGAAGCACTGAAAAAGCTGATGCGAGAATATGTTGGAACTGTGTGTCACATAGATTTTATTGTGCGATCGCTTTATGGTGATTTAGAGTCTACTATTTTCAAGGTGGTTAAAGGTAGAGTTCAATCATCTCTAACTCAAGGAAGGGAAAGTGGCTATTGGTCAGGTATTCCTAATGAACCTGGTTGTTATACCCTAGATTTAAATTCACTAGGTCCGATTCATGCTAAGGGGATATCTAAGAGCATTAAATCTACCAAAACCAACAAAAATTTTGCCAAACCCCAGACGAAATCAGTACCGATGTTGGCTCAATTTGATGGTCAATTTTTAATTGATGCTCTTACCCTATTTCTAGAAAAAAATGCAGGGCGGATTTTCAATGTCAGTGAGATACTCAATGGTATCTATGGAAATCTGGATACGGAGGAAGTCAGAGAGGTGAAAAATAAGGTTCTCAATGAACTATCTAGGGGGCATCGTACAGGCCGATTTGTGAGAGTTCCCAACCAAATTGGTTTATATACTTGGGATCTGAATGCAATTAGCCGGTAATTAGTGAGGATTCAGCATACCATGGTAGCACTCAGATGCCCGACTCCTGGCAATAAATCATAAATCATAATTTATTCACAGGATTAAATAAAGAAAGAAGTCGGGCATCTTGCTCAAGATTTACTCAACTAGCTGAATCCTTAGGATGATTACCGAAACCTGACTCAAGTATACCCCAGAGAACGAAGCGGATTCTCGTTCATCTAAAATTACAGTAAAATTAAAGTAATTTTTCATCAATTTCACCACAGATTATGTTTGTGTCACATCTGCTAGAAAAATGGTGTAAGTTACATCTTCTATCAATATCACTGGTATGTTTCGATTTAACGGGACTGACGGGGCTCGAACCCGCAACTTCCGCCGTGACAGGGCGGTGCTCTAACCAATTGAACTACAGTCCCTTGACCTGCACTTCAACTATTATGCCTGCTTTTTTTCTAATTGTCAAGTGGTTTGAGAAAATTTTTTTTGAATCAGTTTTTTAGCAAGTAGGGCATAGTAATAAGCATTATTTAAGGCTTGCGTATAAGTGTATTTTATCAAACAAACAATAGGCAGCCGCCAAGAAGAATAACCTTGTAGGTAAGCCAAAAGTGAGCAGTCTCGCTATATTAGCAAGTAATAGGACAAGTTGAAAAGGAGTTGACAAAAGATGGAAACCAAGCCCATGAACCCATCTCTAGGACTCGCGGATATTCCCCCCGGCTATCTTAATATTATGGGTTATGTTGACCAATCGGAAGTTAATGGACCCGGTTGTCGGGCTGTTGTCTGGGTACAAGGCTGTAACCGTGAGTGTTCTGGTTGTTTTAATCCTGACTCCTGGGCATTTGAGATTAATGATTTAGTGGCTATTGATACCTTAGCTGCAAGTATTCTCAAAAATCCTCAGAATACTGGTGTAACTTTTTCTGGTGGTGAACCATTTTGGCAAGCACCGGCATTGACGATTTTAGCCAAAAAGTTAAAAGCAGCGGGTTTAAATATTATGTCTTTTACTGGTTTCACACTCCAGCAATTACAATCTAATTCTGCCCCTCCTGGGGCAAAAGAATTGTTAGCAGAATTAGATATTTTGATTGATGGTCCTTTTGTCAAATCTCTAGCAGTTAATTCTCCTGATTCTCCGGTTTCTTCTAGTAATCAAAATGTGAATATCTTTAACCCAGAATTTGCAGATAAAATCACCTGGGCTAGTGATCAAATTGAAGTCCACATTCTCAAAGATGGTAATCGCATTGTTACAGGTTATCAAGGTTTACTAGAATTAAGTTAAGCTCTACTGCATTTAATTTGTATGATTCTAGCGGGCAAGATGCCCGCACCACAAAATCTAGTGACCTACAATCTTTACCGGAGATGTCCAACTACTTCAATTACTCCATTAAAATTAACTGCGAAGGATTTAACTGCACATACCAGGGAAATGATTGATCTTGAATATTTACCCATTTTTCTTTATAAATTTCCCCTTGTAGATGATAATCCTGGGGATGATTAGCTGGAGAATGCAGTTTGAGAAATACCGTCATTCTGTGGGGTGTTTCACTAGTGCGAACTAAATAACACGGGAAAGTATTTACTTGTTGAGGATCTTTTGTAAAAACCAAATGATGAGCGCGAATACCAACATAAGACAATTCTGAAGGAATATTTTCTCCAAGTTGGAGATTACAACCCCAATCAATTGCTTCTATTTGTTGGGGTTTTCGGTGTGCTAATATTTTAGCACGAGAAAAGTTTTTACAACCAGTAATTTGAGCAACATTCACACTGGCAGGATGTTGAAAAATCTCATATTTAGAACCATAGTGGGCTGCTTTTCCCCCTTCTAATACTAACAAATTAGGACATAAACGATAAGCCTCTTCCATATTATGAGTAACAAACAAAGTTACTCCCGAATAATCAGCCAGGATTTCTGTCACTTGTTGTTCTAATTGACTGCGTAAATGGGTATCAAGGGCAGAAAATGGCTCATCTAAAAGTAAGGCTTCTGGCTTGCTTGCTAAAGCCCTAGCTAATGCTACTCGTTGTTGTTGTCCCCCGGAAAGTTGGTGGGGATAGCGGTTTCCAAATCCTTGTAATTTCATGGCTATTAATTGCTTTTCTACCTCTGTTTTAGTATCTATATATTTTGGTATACCAAAGGCAATATTTTCCGCTACAGTAAGATGTGGAAATAAGGCATAATTTTGGAATAAAAATCCAATTTGTCGTTGATAAATGGGAATATTAATTTTATTTTCTGAGTCAAATAATACTCTATTATTTAGAATAATTTGTCCTCTGGTCGGTGTTTCTATGCCTGCTAGACAACGCAAAATCATGCTTTTTCCGGCACCAGAACCTCCCAATAATCCTAGTGGTTCATTATTGGTATTAAAGGCAATTTTTAGATGAAAATTATCTAGTCTTTTTTCGATATTTAAAAACAAACTAGCTACGGAGGTATCAATTAATAAAGAAGAGGATTTATTTTCTAATTCTATTGGTTTTATTCCTGATTTTGTGAGTTTGTGTTTATCCTGAAATTCTTGCCAAAAATTACCTAGAATAATACTTGAAAGGGAAATAATCATCATGGCAATTGACCAAAACCAAGCTTCATTTATTGCCCCAGATTCTACTGCAAAATATATGGCCATGGGCATCGTTTGTGTTTGTCCAGGAATATTACCTGCTAACATTAAAGTTGCCCCAAATTCACCCAAAGCCCTCGCAAAAGCTAAGGTTGTGGCAGCTACAATGCCCGGAAATGCTAGGGGTAAACTAATGCGCCAAAAAATCGTCAATTCCTTAGCACCCAAGGTTCTCGCTACTCGCAGAAGATTAACATCAATTTGCATAAAAGAGCCAAGTGCAGTTTTATACATTAATGGGAATGAAACTACTGTAGCAGCGATGGCAGCACCATACCAAGTAAAAACAATTGTGGTATCATAAGCTTCTAAAAGTTTACCAACAGGACCATTTTTACCAAAGAATATCAGCAGTAAAAACCCAACTACTGTAGGTGGTAGAATCAACGGTGCAACAAATATACCCTCAATTAAAGATTTACCTTTACCGCGATATCCCAACATCCAATAAGCAGCAGATATACCCAAAAAGAAGGTGATAAACGTTGCGAGTAAAGCCGTTTTCAATGATATCCAAAGCGGTGATAAGTCCTGTGGCATAGTTTTTTAGATCAACGGTATAAATTTTAATTTCTATTAAAAACCCTTCTGTATTCCTGCATTTCTCAATCATTAAAGAATATTAAAAATTAAGGGTTTAGGTAGTTTAATAAATCGTGAGTAAGATCCCTGACTTGTTTGTTTAATCCTATGAATAAATGATGATTTCTGGACAAAAGTTTGGGATCTAAAATTTCATCTATGATCAAGGTAGAATAAACCCATATTTCTTAAATACCGCCTTAGATTTATCACTAGATAAAAATTGGGAAAATTCTTTAGCAGCATCAACATTTTTACTGCGTTTAATAACTACTAATGGGTAAATAATGGCAGAGTGGTATTTTTCATCTGCTGTAACTACAACTTTTACCTGATTAGAGATTTTGGCATCAGTTATATATACTAAACCTGCATCAGCATTACCACTTTCTACAGATGCTAAAACTTGACGCACGTTGTTAGCAAATACCAGTTTTGATTTAATTTCTGACCAGATTTTTAACTTTTCTAATACTTGTTGTCCGTATTGTCCCGCGGGTACGCTTCTCGGTTCACCAATGGCGATTTTTTTGACGTTGCTATCTTTAAGATTGTAGAAACTGGTGATACCAACAACATTTTTAGGTACTACCAAAACTAGCCGATTTTTAGCGATGATATTCCTTGTACCAGCAACTACAAGTCCTTTTTGTTCTAAAGCATCTACTTGTTTTTTCGCGGCAGATATGAAAATATCCGCTGGCGCACCTTGTTCTATTTGTTGCTGTAATGCCCCAGAAGATCCGAAATTATAACTAATATTGATGTTGGCCTGACTTTGTTGGTAAAGAGATTTGATTTCTGCCAATGCCTCTTTTAAACTAGCGGCCGCAGATATGAGTAGGTTTGTATTAGATTGTGCAACTGCGGGGTAATGAATTACACTTGGGAAGCCAATTATCAGTAATAAAGTAGCTAAAGCGGTAGTAATTGAGACTATTATCTTTGTTTTTTTGCTCATGAAATTGATACCCGATATACTTTTACTAAAATTATCATAGTAAATACCAATTTAATTGGTAAATTTACTAATTTATTTTTAACTAAATGTTAAGATATGAAGATATATAGCACAATTACCAAGAGAAAATTTGTATTTTTCACTGAAAAATACCAACTTTTTAGGAATTAATCTCTACCTGTTAAGTTGGTATTGAAGGTTTGATGTCCTTGTGTCTATAGAACTCAAGGTAGATTAGGTATGAAATACGACTGTAATTAAGGGAAGAAAAGCTAGGAGAAAAATATGCCAAGATTGCAATTGCGTTTCCGCTGTTGGTTCAGATGGTGTTAATAACGCTTCTATTCTTTGTTCTAAGCGATCGCCAGCACCTAAAGCAGCACAGCAAACATCGGATGTGATTGGGTTATTGCTCACGACTAATAACAATGATTCTGCTAATACCAACGGATCTACTTGAGATGCAGCGTAACTATCAGCCCGTAACTCACGTAAAACTAACAACTCTTGCCATAAAGGTTCTGTATTGGGCAACCATGCGGTACAGGAACGCATCCAACCCAGCCAAAAGAACCAGAACGTATCTCTATATTGATAATGCCCTTGTTCGTGGGCTAAAACGCTTTCCAGATGGAGTGGGGAAAGAGTTTCTAGTAATCCTTTACTGACAACTAACTCCGGTTGCCAAAAACCAATTTGTCCGGCAAATAAAGCCCCTGTGTGTAGGATTCGGACCTGTTTACCATTCAGATTCACTTGGGGACATTCACGAGCGGATTTAATCGCTTTCCAGCCACTTAAAACAAGTTTAAGCCCTAAGATGTTAAAAAATCCTAGAAAAATCAATGCTAGGATATAACTGAAAGGATTGGTATACATTCCACCCATTTTCCCTTGTGTACCCATGCAGACTACAGCGGTAACTGTCATGAAGATCAGTAAAGGGGGAAAAAGGAATAAAAATAGGGTTTTTTGCCATCGTAAATGCCAATTGCCTTGGGGTATATTACCAGAGTATCTTAACCAGTAAGCAACGGCAACAGCGGTGATAATCATGAGTATATGCATATTTATTTTCCTCCTCTGGCTTCCCGCGCGGATTGAATGCGTTTTGCGATCGCTTCTATTTGATCAGTCGCAGCTTGATCTAGACTATCAGCAAATGCCGCAATTATATCAGGATTTCCCACTGCTAAAAATCGCTGTAATTGATCATGAGCTTTAATCACCTCTGCTTGTTGTTTAGTTAACAATGGCCGCCAATAAAAGGCTTTCCCTTCTTTATCACAAGCTAACCAGCCTTTTTCTGTGAGACGACGGAGAACGGTAGTAACGGAGGTATAAGCTAATTCACGATCTGGATCTGCTAGAATGCGATCATGTACATCTTTAACTGTTGCTGAACCTAATTCCCACACTATACTGAGAATTTCTGCTTCTAGTGGACCTACTGATAATTGTTTGGGACGATAATCGGGTAAGGGGGTCATGTTGATAATTTTCGATGTTTTTTCTATTTTTACATTCTTGATCTTTAATTTTTTCAACCCGTATTTTTAACCCGTAGTTGATTGAATTTCTTTTACAGCGTATTACCACAAGGACGAGATACACTGTTGGCGGGTAAGATTCCCGCACCACAAGATTTTTATCATTAATTAATATCTGTACTTCATCATATCGGAAACTGCTGATATTAATAAGTGATAAATTAATACTAGAAGTCGGGGATACTACATTTTAATATTACATTTTCCTCAAGATTCAACACCTTCAAAATTCTGAGTATTGCAAAGATTCATCGTCTTTTCTACACCCTGTTTAAAACTAAATTCTACACAATCAACGACAAAGTTTAAAACTTGAGACATAACTTTATTTTCAGCAGCAGAAAATCGCCCTAAAACGTGAGCAACAGTATCAGACTTATCCCCGTCTATAGCACCTTTCGGTTTACCTATACCAATTCGCAACCGGGGGAAATTTTGAGTATTCAAATGGGAAATAATACTTTTCATACCATTATGTCCACCCGCAGAACCAGACAAGCGTAAACGAGTTTTTCCCAGGGGTAAATCTAAATCATCATAAATGATTAATACAGATTCAGGGGGTAATTTATACCAGTTCGTTACCGCTTGTATGGACTGTCCTGAACGATTCATATAGGTTAATGGTTTAAGTAAGCGGATTTTAACGCTACCTGGTGCAGTACCTTCACCAAACTCGCCTTGAAATTTGCGATTTTCGGCTACAGAAATTTGCCAAGCACGTGCTAGACTATCTATAGCTGCAAAACCAATATTATGGCGAGTTTGGTCATATTTAGGCTCTGGGTTTCCTAGTCCGACAATTAGCTGGGGAATTACTAAAGTCGGTTGTTTTACTTCTCCCTCCTTCATCCTTGTATATTTTCCTGCTGGTGTTTTCCGGCTTCAATGTGTTTAGGCTCTAGTTCAGCGGTTGTTTGTACAGTTTCTTTCAATTGTTCGGTTTCTCGTTTGAACTCGGTTTGAAAGTCATTAGAAGCTTCTTGGAAACTGCGAATGGTTTTCCCCAAACTGCGGCCAATTTCTGGTAACTTCTTAGGACCAAATATCAATAGTGCTACCACCATAATTACCGCCATTTCTGGTAAACCGATACCAAATATATTCATCTTCCTCTCCTGTAAACCTAGAAGGCTTCTTGCTATATAGGTTAATTTTATCGCTATTTTTCGAGATTTTTTATGAATAACAAAAACCCGGACAAGCCGGGTAGATTGTCATTTTAGCTTAATAACTGGATGACTATTAGCCCCCTAAACTACGCCAATCAACAAGTACATCTTGAATTAGCAGAGACTTGTTGTAGACTTGGAGGATAATGAGCAGAAATACGAAAAATAAACCCATAAACACAGCCATTAAAGGTGTCGTTCCCCAACCTGGGGATACTTTACCATACTCAGCATTTAAGGGTCTGAGAACATCCCCTAACCTAGTCCGTTGTGCCATAATTCACCTAAGATCAGTTGCAAAAGCTTTTTTTAATTTTATTGGCATTTGATAAAGACATTATAGATGAAATTGGCAAAACCTCAAAATTGAGGAGTCGGATAGGTTATTTAAGTTAAATTTTGTAATATTCTATAAATATTGCTTTCATAATATGTAACTAAATTTATGGACTTAGAACCCGCTACGGCGCTTGGGATTTCCTTTTGTGCGGCACTAGTGGCTATCACTGGTATGGCAATTTATACATCCTTTGGACCCCCAAGCCAGGAATTAGATGATCCCTTTGATGACCACGAAGATTAATGAGTTACTAATTTAACATAATGGTGGGTAATACCCACCTAAAATCCTCAATTATTTGACACTTGAGTAAAAACCAGGCCGCTATATGCTATGGAAGAACTCGGAAATCTAAATACTTAGAAATAATCTATCACAGCTTTAGCTATTGTTTCATTGCCATCTTTATTTATTACTTGTGTTTGCTTTGGTGGTTGGGGTAACTGATACAGAAAATCCCAATTACTTTGAAAAAATTCCGATGCAGTGATAATTTGATGATAATTATAATTAGTAATTCCTGCTAACATAAAAGCTGCTTCGGCAAAATCATCACGGGGTATAGTTACTACTGGTACATCTAAAAGCGTCGCTTCTGAAAATGTCCCATAACCGGGTTTAGAGATAATTCTCCCACAAATTGGCATAAAATCTACGGGACGATATTGACGATTTGTAACTTTAATTAAGTTCGGTAAATCTGGGGCTAAAAAATCAAACGTAATAAATTGCCAATCGGGAAATTTGCTAATATTGGTAT
The DNA here is from genome assembly GCF_014696335.1 of Dolichospermum sp. FACHB-1250. Classification (NCBI taxonomy): domain Bacteria; kingdom Bacillati; phylum Cyanobacteriota; class Cyanophyceae; order Nostocales; family Aphanizomenonaceae; genus Dolichospermum; species Dolichospermum sp. FACHB-1250. Next base: position 51,515 of record NZ_JACJPZ010000010.1, on the reverse strand, counting down.
AGGGAATTTGTTGCAAACCATAACCACCAAATGTTAGTAAAATGGTTTTTTCTGGAGGTGTATTTATTCCCCAGTTGCTGCGTAATTCATCAATAGAAAAACGGGGAGAACCACCTGTTAAACCTACGTCGGTAATATTGGGAAAAGCTGACATAGGTTCATGGAAAGGAAGACGAAATAACCGGTTAGATTTTGCGTACCAATTACTAATCCAATCAGCAATTTCTGTAAATTCTCCTCCCCAGTCTCGATAAATTAAATCCCAACCAAAGTTACTGATCATCCAGCAAGGAATATTCGCAGCTTCAGCAAATCCAGCAGCCAGAAAAGGAATATCTGCTAAAATCAAATTAACACGATTTTGACGAATAAAATTAACTTCTGAAGCAATTAAGGATTTGTGATTTTTCTTGATTTCTCGCAATTTTTCTAAAGTCGCTGGTTTATCCATGATCAAACTATCAACTTGAATCACACCTAAATCAAACGCTCGTTGACGTAAAATAAAATCACCTTCTATATAGGATTCTAGTAACCAACGAGGTGCAGTAGTTACTAAAATCAATAACGCTTCCGGGCATAATTTTTGAATGGTGTTAGCTATAGAAGCTGTGCGGGTAGCATGACCAAAACCGTGATTAGTAATGGCTATATATATAATTGGTCGTTCCATGATTTGAAAGGTAAAAGGTAAAAAAAATCTGTGTAAGTTGGGTTTCCCAAAGCCTCAACCCAACCTACTGGAGATCACTGTTATTAATTGATCAATTTCTGATTCTAATGTTAGGTAATGAACACTCACACGAATACAATTAGGATTAGCAATTGTTCTAGTTAAAATCTTTTGTGATTCTAGATATTGCACTAATTTTAAACTAGGTTGATTACTTAATTGAAAGGAAACTAATCCACTTTCTGGAGGGGAATTTTTTAAACATTTGACATCAGATAAAGAGTTTAATTTTTGCCAAAGATATTGACTATTTTGGCAAATTCTCTCATATCTTTCCTCTGCTGTTCCCCACCGTTCATGAATTGTAATGGCTGCTTTTAAACCCACATATAATGAAGTTGATAAAGTAGAAACCTCATATCTGCGCCCATCCGGTTGCCAACCCGTTGGTTGTGCTTGACTATTAGTAGTAACTCCATTTAAACCAATAAAAGTAGGATGTAAGCTTGATCTTGCTTCGGGACGGACATATAAACCACCCACACCAGCAGGACCGCATAACCATTTATGACCAGTAAATGCGTAAAAATCCACACCCAATGCGGTTAAATCCAAGGGAAGAACACCCACGGATTGGGCTGCGTCTATCAATAACAGGGATTTATTGCTTCTGCATACTTCGACAATTTTGTCAATAGGTAAAACTTGACCAGTATTCCACAAAACATGACTCAATACTACTAAGCGGGTATGGGGACGGAGATTATCAGCAATAATACTGCTAGGATTTCCCTCGTTTAAAGTAGCCATTAAGGGACAGGTGGTAACTTCCACCGCAAATCTGCGGGCAATTTCCCCAGCCGTAGCTATGACCCCAGGGTGTTCACAGTCGGAAAGCAATAGATGATCACCAGGGTGCCAATCAATACCCCACATGGCAATGTTACAACCCACGGTAACATTACCTGTGAGAGTTATTGTATCACTTGGCACATTTAATAAAGAAGCGATCGCTTCTCGACTGGCTTGTATTTGCGGTGATATCCAACTATACGCTTCACTGCCAAAAGGACCGATATTTTGAATATGTGCCTGAGATTGAGCAATAGTATCCATAGCCACTTGGGGCATTGGTCCTTGTCCTCCGTAATTAAAATAAATTTTATTACTTAAAGCGGGAAATTGGGCGCGGTGGAGATGCAAATTGTTCATAAATATAGAGTTGTAGAGAGTTGTAGTTTTTTGTCTAATTTATTGATATATACTTTGATCAATAAATAATCAGCATCAATCAACATCAAATTTTACATCAAAAACTATGAATTGGTGGCAACGACTCAACAAAAATCCTTTAGCACGATCTGGGGCAATTGTCCTATTATGTTTCTATTTAGCAGTGATTGCGGCTGATTTTATCGCTCCTTATAACCCTTATGATTCACAAGCCAATGGTTCATTACTCCCACCTACTCCCATTCATTGGCTATCTGAGTCGGGGCAATTCATTGGACCTCATATATATCCTACAATACAAGGTGATACTAATTTAGAAACTGGAGAGAGAAAAATAATTGTAGACAAAACAAAGCCTTCTCCATTACGCTTATTTGTTGCTGGACCAGAGTACCAATTATTCAAATTGAGTATTTCCCTACCGCCAAAATGGCAAGACATCATAATTATTCCTGGAATTTCCTTAAATTGGCATTTGTTTGGCGTTATTGGTGACGCAAAATTTAATATTTTGGGAACAGACGAACAAGGACGAGACCAGTTTAGTCGCTTGTTGCATGGTGGTCGTATTAGTATGTTTATTGGCATTTTTGGCATCATTGTCACCTATCCATTGGCGTTGTTTATTGGTGGTATTTCTGGCTATTTTGGTGGTTTAATTGATAGTATAATCATGCGTTTAGCAGAAGTTTTGATGACCTTTCCCAGTATTTATTTATTAGTAGCACTATCAAGTATTTTGAGTCCAAAATTAACCAGCACTCAGCGATTTTTATTAATTATCTTGATCACTTCTGTAATTAGTTGGGCGGGTTTAGCCAGAATAATTCGCGGACAGGTATTATCAATCAAAGAACTCGAATTTGTGCAAGCTGCTAAGGTAATGGGTGGTAATCCAATTTATATTATCATTCGTCATGTTTTGCCGCAAACTGCTACTTATATTATTATTTCTGCTACTTTGACAATTCCTAGTTTTATTGGTGCAGAAGCTGTATTAAGTTTGATTGGTTTGGGGATTCAACAACCAGATCCTTCTTGGGGAAATATGCTTTCTTTAGCTAGTAATGCTTCTATTTTAGTATTACAACCTTGGCTGATTATACCACCAGCAATCCTAATTATTATCACTGTTTTATCTTTCAATGTTTTAGGTGATGGTTTGCGAGACGCACTTGATCCTCGTAGTTTAGAAAGGTAGTAGAAAGGTAGGTTGGGTTAAGCGATAGCGCAACCCGACACAATCTTTTATAATCAGGTTTAATAATGTTGGGTAACATAAGTCAATCCAACCTAGGCAATGATATAATAGACGGGTAACTACTTGGTATCACATCATGATGATTACTCAAGAATTAGAACTTAAAGAAAACATCTCTCAAGATGTGATTTTTCCCCCCAGTGATTTGTATAGTGATGAACCTCCCGTGGAAACAGAACTACATTTAAGACAAATAATTCTCCTTTTCAAATGTCTAGAATGGTTGTGGAAAGATAGATATGATTTCTATGCTGCGGGAAATCTCACCATTTACTATAGTCCTAATCAGAAAAAATCAGAATATTTCCGAGGTCCAGATTTCTTTGTTGTGCTAGGAACAGAACGCAAAACCCGGAAAAGTTGGGTAGTTTGGAATGAAGACGGCAAATATCCCAATGTAATTTTAGAGATTCTTTCACCAACTACAGTTAATACAGATAAAGAATATAAAAAAGAACTTTACCAAAATACTTTCCGCACCCCGGATTATTTTTGGTTTGATCCTTATACACTAGAATTTGCAGGTTTTCATTTATTAGATGGAAAATATCAACCTCTAGAAGCAAATGAAAAAGGACATTTATGGAGTGAACAATTAGATTTATATTTGGGAATTCATGAGGGATTATTGCGGTATTTCACACCAGAAGGAAAGCTAGTTTTTACCCCTGAAGAAACCGCAGAACGTTTAGCAGCAAAGTTGCGGGAATTAAATATAGATCCTGATGAAATTTAATAATCAGGTTTAATAATGTTGGGTTTCGTTCCTCAACCCAACTACTGGAAATTTACACCTTCATAAATATCGCTAAAAGGAATTTTAAAATCTATTGATTTTAAAGACAATATATCATTGACTGATTCATATTCAGTTAATACCCATTGTCCTTCTGCATTTTTAGCAAATTGTTCAATAAAATATTCATATTGGTTAATCATAATATATTCTTTCAATTCAGGAAGAGAACGATAAAATCTAAATTTGTCAGTTTTATCATAATTTATAGTTGATTTAGATAACACTTCTACAATCATTAAAGGATTTGTTACTTGAGTAGTTCCAGTTCCTTGATATGTTGGTTCTCCTTGAATTACCATAATATCTGGATAAGTATAGATTTGATAACGTTGTAGCCATAATTTAACATCACCCATATAAATCTTGTAATTTTGATTCCGCATTTTTAATTTAAAATGTAGATAAAAATTACCTGCAATTTCATTATGATTTGTAGTTCCACTAGTCATAGCTATAATTTCCCCGTGTATATATTCATTTTTAAATTCTGATTTTTCCTCTAGTTCTATATATTCTTCTGGAGTGTAATATTTGCTGGATGTTTGAACTTGCATATCAACCTCATATTTTCAATTTTAATTACCCAGGATAATGCTGGGCTAGAAATTCCTGTGCTTGAGCTTTATCCTTAATTATACCATCTACAGTCGCCGTCAATAAATCATCAAGCATTTGCTTATATTGGGGACTAGGTTTATAACCTAATTGTTTTAAATCATTCCCATTTAACAGCGGTTGAATATTTCCCCAAGTTGTTAAATATTGCCAAATTCTTCTTCTAATTTTCTGGGGACTTTGTAAAGCGATTAAAATCAAAGTTTGTAAATCATATTTTTTGAGTAAATATACAGTTTGACTAGGTTTTTGAAAAGTGGGTAATAATCTCATTACCTCAGATTGAATTTGAGATAATTTCTCTAATCTGCTAATACTGTCATCAGCTAATTGGAGATTTTTAGCAACTTTTTCCCGATATTCTGGTTTTAAATAAGCTATTAATACCTCCAGACGCATTTGCCAATGTATTAAAGTTTGTTTTTTGTCAAATTTCCTTAAACAGTGGTTTAATAAATTTAATTGTCGGTTAAGTTCTCGATCTAATTTTAGCGTAGGATGAATACATTGTAAAGCCCCTAAATTATTAAGTAATTCTAAAGCTGATTGCCAATAATGTGCTGCCAAAATATACTTTAATTCAGTTTTTAGTCGAGTTTGCAAAGCCGGAGTTTTACTATTTTCTTGACTAGTACGATTATAAACTCCACTATTTATAGCATAACGAATATAAGTTTCTGTTTGGGGTTCTACAGAAAATCCAAACCGTACCGCAAACCGCACCCCGCGATAAATCCGCGTCGGATCTTCAATAAAACTATTAGCGTGTAAGATTCTAATTTGCTGATTTTTTAAGTCTATAAAACCACCAAAAAAATCTAATAATTCACCAGCACGAGGAGAAGTTAACCGCAAAGCCATAGCATTAATTGTAAAATCTCGCCGATATAAATCTTGACGAATGGAACTAGCTTCAACTTCTGGATTTGCTGCTGGATAAGGATAAAACTCGGTTCTGGCTGTGGCAATATCTACCCATAATGAATCTAATAATATATCTTTATGCCATAATAAAGCCGCAGTTTGAAAAGCACCATGAATTTCTAATCTTGCATTTTTATAAATGTGCTGTAAGGCTTTAGCTAATTCTACTCCGGCACCGACATTTGCTGTTTTATGAAAACCATCAACTACTAAATCAATATCATTAATCATTAAAGTGCAATTTTCTGTTTCTGATAATAGTAAATCTCGCACTGCACCACCAACTAAATAAAGATGCCAGCCTCGTTTTTCTGCTTCTTGAGAAGCGATATTAAGTAATTCCCACAGTTGAGGAGTAAGACGTTTTTCTAATTCATAATTGAGTCGCAAATTCTGATCATAGCTTTGGATTTGGGATTGGGGATTTTGAATTGTTAATTGATGCAGTTCTCTTAAAACATCGGTGCGGGTGACAATACCAACTAATTGCCCTTGCTCCAATACTGGTAATCTGCCAATATCATAAGTTACCATTAAAGACTCAATTTCCGGTAAAGAAGTATCAGGAGTAATTGTTTTTAAATTACTTGTCATATAACCTTTAACTGGTGCATGACTAAATCCATGATGTAAAGCAATATCTAAATCACGTCGGGAAATAATTCCAATTAATAAATCTTGGTTATTAACTACAGATAAACCTGAATGTCCATAACGTAATAAAATCCTTTGTGCTTCGGCTATAGTAGTTTCCGGGCGAATTGTTCTTACTGGAGAAGACATTAGATCTCTGGCTATAGGAGGGTGGGGAATTTGCCCTTTTAATCCATCTAATAATTGTTGTAAAATTGCTTGGGAATCTGTAGTTCGGAGGTTTAAAGATGCTGCTTGGGAATGTCCACCACCACCATAAGATGTAAATAATTGATTAAGATTTGTTTGGGGAATTTGTGTTCTCCCAATTACTGTTAATCGCCAATCTTCTTCACTTAAAGGATATTCATTTGCTAACAGTACAGCATCGGTTTCTGTTAAATCAATTATTTCTGAAGCTAAACCGGATAAACCCGGGACAAAACTATCTGTTTTTATTGTCACCCAAGCAATAGTATATCCCCGCAAACAAAGATATTCTAAGTTTTCCAAAGCTTGACTTAATAACTGTTGTAATTGTGGTGATAAACCAGGATCTCGATAAGTAGAAATAACTGATAAATTTGCTCCTTGCTGCATTAACCAACCTAATGCTAAAGCATCTCTGGCTGTAGATTGTTTATAAGTTAATGAACCTGTATCCACATGAATACCCAAAGCCATTACCGTCGCTTGCGCGGAATTTAAAGAGATATTGCTTTTTTGTAATCTTTCTACCATTAAAGTGGTTGTAGCCCCTACTTCTTCAATGTATGATTCAGTAGAGGGAATATCTCCCTCCTGTTCGAGATGATGATCATAAATGATGATCTTTTCCACATTAGCTAAATCAAACCAGATAGCTGCTTTACCCAGGCGATCGCGCTTTTGAGTATCTACAATCGTTAAAGAACGAATTTTCTCAGGAATTACTGAACGTCTTTCAATTAACGGATACTCATCACGGTGTAGTGCCAAAAAATCCCTGACAGGAGGATGAGCGCCCCCAGTGAGGACGATTTTACTCCCCGGTTGCAGACAAGTCAACCCTACCGCTGCCCCCAAAGCGTCAAAGTCAGCAGTTGTATGACAAAGAATTAAATCCATATATTTAAAAGTGAGTTAAAAGTGACAGGGGACTCTTAACAGGGAACAAGGAATATAATTTCCATCTTAATCATTTTCCCAATGTCTAATGAGCAGTGGCCAATTTTCCCAAGAAAAAACAGATTGGAAAATTAGACATGACCAACTGTTACAAACCCGACGTAAAATATTAATTGATCAGGTGATGCCTTGTGAGTTCAGAAGGTTCGCTGAAAACCACTCAGACTATAAACAGCAGCACACCTGGGGTAAACTAAGATTTCGTTATGTTGGGAAAAACAAAATGACCACAGTATTTCAAATTGCTTTAATATCACTAGTCTTGTTCTCTTTCGTGCTTGTGATTGGTGTACCCGTTGTTTACGCCACTCCTCAAAACTGGGTAGAATCTAAAAAACTGCTCTGGGTTGGATCTGGAATTTGGGCGGCTTTAGTTGTGTTAGTTGCTATATTAAACTTCTTTGTAGTTTAATTAACTGCTTTAACTATCAACTAACATATACCATACAAATCAGAGGAGCAGAAAAGCCAATACAAAAGGTAAAAATAGAAAAAATGCTCTTAAATGTTCTTTTTCTAGCCGACTTTTTCCTGATTGTGCTTTCCTGCTCTTATATTTTGAAAGCAGAAAAGTATATTGGTTAAGTACCTATTGTAATATTGATTCAGAGGCATTATGGCAGTTTTTGAAGGAAATTTTCAGCAAACCGAGTCTTTGCGCTTTGCATTGATTATCGCCCGCTTTAATGATCTTGTCACCCTGAAACTAGTGGAAGGATGTAAAGACTGCTTAAAACGTCACGGTATCAATCCTGACCCAGAAGGGGAGCAAGTAGACTATGTATGGGTTCCTGGTAGTTTTGAAGTTCCCAATGTAGCCCGTCAATTAGCAATGTCTGGCCGTTATGATGCCATAATTTGTCTTGGTGCAGTCATCAAAGGACAAACGCCACATTTTGATTATGTATCTGCTGAAGTTTCTAAAGGCATTGCTGCGGCTAGTTTCCAAACGGGAGTACCAGTGATTTTTGGGATTTTGACAACGGATACCATGCAGCAAGCTCTAGAACGGGCGGGAATTAAAAGTAATCACGGTTGGGAATATGCCATGAATGCCATAGAAATGGCCAGTCTCATGCGTCAATTACGCCCGAATTTAGCAAGTTAGTTAGGTAATGGGTATTGGGTAATAGGTAATGGGTAATAAGTAATTTTTTTTTCACTAAAAACTAATGACCACTGACCAATTGCACCGGAAAAAAATTTTTTAATTTAGGGGTTGACAAACAAGAATAAATCTGGAATAATAAGATTATTGATGAGTTGCGGGTATAGCTCAGTGGTAGAGCGCAACCTTGCCAAGGTTGATGTCGCGCGTTCGAATCGCGTTACCCGCTTTCTAGTTTAGGTTATTATATGAAAATAAAACCAAATGATTTTCCGTTTTTATCAAATTGGTATGTGATGGATTTTTGGGTTGGGATTGTTAATAACTTTCTGGGCTACTTCAGCTTCTAGGAGTAATTTTGGGTTTCCTCATACTGATTTTTGGAAAAAGTAGGGAATAATGTAAGAAAACCGCTCAAGTTATTTACCTCGCTTGTGCAACCTCAAAAACCAGATAAAATCGACCTAAACACGGAATACGCTTGTCCTTGTCGTCGCAAGGGACAGTTAATTCCTATCACGCTGACAGAAGCCTTTGGATGCGATCGCTGTCAGCAGATTTTTGTAGTAGAAGAAAATGGATATGTATTAGAACAACTGTCTACAACTTATCCTTATAAGCGTGCTTGGCGCTGGAAAGGAAAAAGTTGGCACGTTGTTCAACCTCCCTTAGAACAAAACTATTTACCAATAGCGCTAGGCATTATTTTTGTGTTAGTCATTATATGGCTACCATTGGCGCTGCGGTTAGCTAATAGTTCCAGCATCCTCGCTTGGGCAATGGTAGCAGTGTTATTGGCAATTCTACCAGTGCTAATGATCTGGCTTACTTACAGACGTTAACCCCATGACAGATGAAGTGATTGATGATTACCCCGAACCCATGACAGGCGCTGAACGCGCTTTTCAAGCTTCTCTGAAATTGGGAATTACCAAGGGGACGGATAGGAGTCGGGCTGTGTTAGCAATGGCACAAGCCATCGAACGGGATTTTGATGAAATTCTCGAAGCTAATACCTTGGATTTAGAAGCAAGTCGAGAAATGGCAGTTCCAGAATTAATTTTGGACTGGTTGAGACTAACCCCCTCCAGGTTGGAGAATGCAGTTAAGATTCTGCAACGGTTGGGGGAATTATCTGATCCTTTGCGACGAGTCCGAACCACTGATTATCAGCAGGAAGACTCCCAAAGTTATACTCAGTTAATGCCTTTAGGGGTGATTGCTTTTATTTATGAAGCTTTCCCAGATTTAGGGGCAATTGCGGCTGGTTTTTGTCTGAAAACTGGTAATAGTATTATTCTCAAAGGGAGTACAGAAGCTAGTCATTCTAATAAAGCGATCGCTAATGCACTACAAACAGCCATTACCAAAGTTGGTTTACCAGCAGGGTGTGTAGAATTAATTACTGCTGAACATGGCGCATCTGTGCGAGATTTAGTTACTCAAGACCAGTATTTGAGTTTAGTGATTCCTTATGGGCGTACTAGTTTAATTCAACAAGTAGTTAGACAGGCAACTTGTCCAGTTCTCAAGTCAGCCATGGGTAATTGTTACCTGTATTGGTCTGTCAATAGTAGCTTAGAAATGGTACGTTGGATGATTATAGATAGCCATGAAAGCGAACCAGATCCAGTAAATGCCATTGAAAAAGTTTTAATTCATCGTCAAGCTTTACCATCTTCCTTATCAGTGCTATGGAGTAGCTTAAAAGAAAAAGGTTTTGAACTTAAAGGAGATGCAGAATTAGTTGCGGCTTTTCCGCAGTTGCAACTAGTCAAAGATGAAGAATGGGGGACACCTTATTTAACAAAAACAGTGACCTTTAAATTGGTAGATAGTTTAGAAAGTGCGATCGCTTGGATTAACCAATATAGTAGTAGTCATGCTGATAGCATTGTCACCGAATCCTATCAAGAAAGCCGCCAATTTGCATTAGGAGTAAATAGTGCCTCCACCTATATTAATGCTTCCCCTCGTTTTTCCCGTCATTCCTCACGAGGAGAAGCTGTATTTTTAGGAATGTCCAATCAAAAAGGACATAGAAGGGGATTTATTAGTTTAGAAACGTTAACAACAGTGAAGCATATTATTCAAGGGAATGGACGCTTTTAGGGAAAATATCTGACAATATTTACCCATTTTTCCGTAAATCAAGGTAGGATATCATATAAGTACAAGTATGCTACCTACCAAGATTATGAGCCTGTGCATCAATCCTAACTGCCTAAAGCCCGAAAATCCAGACAATATCCTTTTTTGTCAAGCCTGTGGTTCAGAATTGATACTCCAAGGACGTTATCGGGCTATCATCGAGTTAGGACGTGGTGGCTTTGGTGTTACCTATCAGATTAATGAAATCGGTAAGAATCAAACCAAAGTTCTCAAAGTCCTGACTAATAATCAACCAAAAGCAATAGAATTATTTAAACAAGAAGCCGCCGTTTTAAGTCAACTAAATCATCCCGGTATTCCCAAAGTAGAACCAGATGCTTACTTTGTCTATTTTCCCCACGAAAGCAGAAACCCAATTCATTGTTTTGTCATGGAAAACATTGAGGGAATAGACTTAGAAAACTATATGCAAAACCGTAAGGATGGCATTAAGCAAACCTTAGCAATATACTTACTGAAAGATTTGGTTATTATTTTAGAACAAGTCCATAATCAAAACTTTTTTCATCGAGATATCAAGCCATCTAACATTATGCTGAGGGCTGAAAATGCTCAACCAGTATTAATTGATTTTGGCACAGTTAGACAAGTTACAGAAACAGTAGTTAATCAAAGTGGACAAGTTACAGCAATAGTTTCAGCCGGTTACACACCCCCAGAACAAATTAATAATAACGCTGTACCCCAATCTGATTTTTTTGCCTTAGGACGGACATTTGTTTATTTGCTTACAGGTAAAAAACCACTTGATCCCGCAATATATGATTTTGATAATGAGACCCTAAATTGGCGTAGTCATGCACAGCAAATATCACCTATGTTAGCAGATTTATTAGATGATATGATGCAGCGTTTATATAAAGATCGTCCGCAAAATATTAAGCAGATATCTCAGCGGTTAGCAGCTATAGAAAAAGCTTTACAACAACCTCAAATAAAACCTCAACCACAAAAAAATAAATTTCCTCGGCGGGTTTTTATAAAAACGGGTTTGATAATTGGAACATTTACCATAGCAGTAGCAGGAAAAAATATATTTAAGAATCTATTTAAAAATCAAGATCATAAACCAACAACACCAAAAACTACAACTTCCATAAATAGTTCAACCCCAGAACTTACAACATCTCCAAACCCAAATCCAGAAAATAGCACATCTTTGAGCAACCGGAAAACCTTTAAATTTGAAGTTGTCACCACAGACCCAAAGGGAAACATCACCAACCGACGCAACGCAACAGCAAAATACTTCACAGAAGACCTGGGAAACGGTGTTTTCTTAGAAATGGTAAAAATACCAGGGGGAAAATTTTTGATGGGTTCACCGGCAAATGAAGCGAAAAGAAGTGATAATGAAAGTCCCCAACATCAAGTTACAGTTCCCAGTTTTTGCATAGGGAAATATCAAGTGACACAGGAACAATATCAAGCTATCATGGGAACTAACCCTGCTTACTTTAAAGGCAATAAACGCCCAGTTGAAAGGGTCAGTTGGAATAATGCAGTTACATTCTGTCAAAGGTTAAGCCAAAGGACAAGAAAAAACTACAGATTACCCAGTGAAGCCGAATGGGAGTATGCGTGTCGTGCGGGAACAACCACACCATTTTATTTTGGTGAAAGTATTACCCCAGAATTGGTAAACTATAATGGTAATCATGTCTACGCATCTGCACCAAAAGGACAATATCGAGAACAAACTACAGATGTAGGAAATTTTCCCCCTAACACCTTTGGTTTGTACGATATGCACGGAAATGTCTGGGAATGGTGTCAAGACGATTGGCATGATAATTATACAAATGCGCCTGAAGATGGTATTGCTTGGATTAATCAAAGCGGTGATATAAAGGTTATGCGTGGCGGTTCGTGGTTCAACTCTACTCGGGACTGTAGGTCGGCGAATCGTGGCGGTATTGAGCGGGTCTATGGGGACGACCTCCTGGGGTTTCGTCTTGTGGTTTCCCCACCCCCATGACCAAAAATCTGGGATACAAGCCCCGTCCACTTCGGCAAGCTCAGTGCATCGCTTTTAGGACGGCTTTATGTTAAAATTTGGTTATAGTCGCCATAGGGCATTGGGAGACTTTAAACGGACATGGAGGGACGATAAGACCACTTGTGGCGTGTTCCAGTGAAGTGTCAAGAATCATCGCACCTTCAGGTCGGTGAGTATGTCAATTCGTAGCCCTTTTCTGCTATATAAATCCTAGACAAAACTAGACTTTACTTTCTACTTCAACAGGAGGTTATGAGCGGTTATAGCTCAGTATAATTACAGTCCGGTCACTAAGATTGAAGTAACCGGACTGATTTCTGAAACCTTTAATTCAGACCTTTATTCGCGGCTGGAGTCTGGACTTAACTGATTTTACTTGACATTCTGATTTTTAGAAGTGTAGTAAACCTTACTTCCTGTATCGGGAACAAAATGACAACCAATAGCAGAATTCCATAAAGACTTCCAAATTGGTTCTTTTGATTCGTGAAAATACTCACCCATAATTGGTTTAATTGCTTTAGTAGCTTTCAACAAATTGTAGTGAGGCATATTTAAGAAAATGTGATGGGCAACATGAGTACCGATATCATGATGAATGTGGTTAAAAACACCATAATCTCTGTCAACACTAGAAATTGCCCCTTTCAGAAAAGTCCATTCTTCCCCACGATACCAAGGAATTCCCGGTTCAGTATGGTGTAAAAAAGTCACCAAATCTAGCCAAATGATAAAGACAATGTAAGGTCCAGCATAATATTTTAACAACCACATCCAACCATATTGATAGGTCAAAAAACCTAGTAAAGCTACCATACTAATCCAAAGCGTGGTACTAGTAATCACGTCCCATTTTTCCGAGGGTTTAAACAGTGGACTGCTAGGAGAAAAGTGAGAACCTTCTTTACCGGGTGAACGCTTAAACAGATACACTGGATAAGCCAATAAGAACACATAAAAACGCCCTATTTTTTGCGCTACGGGCATCTCATTGTACTCTGATTCAGAGACAGGATACCAGCTTTCATCATTTTCCAAGCTGCCTGTATTTTTGTGGTGAGTTCTGTGGCTAATTCTCCAACCATGATAAGGAACGAGAATGGGAGTATGGGAGAGATGACCAACCAAATCATTCAACCATTTATGCTTAGAAAAAGATTGGTGTCCGCAGTCATGTCCAACTACAAATAAAGCCCAAAACATAGTTCCTTGCATTAACCAGAAAACCGGCCAAAAATACCAAGAATCTAGGTAATTAGCCACTGCATATAGCAGCCCAATAATTAGAACATCACGAAAGAAATAATAGAGTGATTTAGTCACATTAGGCTGAAAACATTCAGCGGGAATAGCAGCTTTTAAATCTTGAAGAGTAAACGGTAATTTTTCTTGACCTTCAAAAGATTCGGGACTAGGTTTTTGATTGAACTGGATTGTATCTAATTGCACTAGGTTAGTTGATTGATTGTAAATTAGAAATTAATCCAGAGGTTATATTTAGTTACCTCTGGAAGTTAGACTTGGGAATATTGGCTGAAAAAATTGGTGATGAAACCAGAAGTAATTAATTCATACGTCAGATTTCATACCCAACATTAATATTTTATGATCTTTCTGCACGATATTCATCAAAAGTGACATAACCAATATCAGTTTTATATAGTTGACATTGATTAGTGATTTCCTTCATCAAATCCCAGGAGAACTTATATTCTTCATGGAGATAAGGGATCCAATTTTCCTTGATACTGCTGTAAGCCAACCGTAAATTATAGGAAGGGATCGCAGTAGAAATATGATGGGGAACATGAACATTAATATCGTGGCAAAGAATTTCTACCCAGCGAGGATAATCACAATGAATTGTGCCAAATAGCTGTGCTAAGGCTTCATTCCATTTGTCAGCAGTGCTAAAAGGAACATCGGGAAGGGTGTGGTGAACAATAGTAAAGGTACTCATCCAAAAATGGTAAACCATCCAGGGAATAAACCAAAATTTAATAAATCCCCAAACACCAGTTGTAATAATTAAAGTTGGGAAAACAACAGCCGCAAATAAAGCTACCACAGCCACAGAAAGTTTAACACTAGCCTGGTCTTTTTTCTGGAAATTGCGCCAATCAAAATGGACAACAGCCCAATGTCCAATAGAACCCACCCACCAAAGACGTTGACGCAGGAACAACTCGAAAGCGGACTGTCTATTTTTAGACCAATTTGTAAAAATTTCCGTTCTAATGGGATGCCAAGCGTTATCTTCATCTAGCTTGTTAGTATGTTTATGGTGATGATTATGTTTAATCCGCCAACTGTGAAAGGGGTAAATTAAGAACATCATGAAGAAATGTCCGACTAAATCATTTACCCAGCGACGTTTCGCAAAGGAACGATGACCACAATCATGACCAATAACAAAAAAACCTGTTAAAGCAGTTCCTGTAAAAATCCAAGCTAGGGGTAAAAGAAACCAGGGGGAAACGGCTAAAAAGTAATAGCCTAGTGCAGCCATAGATAAGCTGAGAATTACAGTTGTCCATGCTTTGCGGCTATTTTTCTGAAAACATTCCTTGGGGAGACTTTTGATAATATGTTTGAGTTTGATTTGGTCTTTACCAAGGTCTGTGGAGACCGCTATTTCCTGACTTTTAATGATTGATGTAGTCATGAATACCTGAAAAACAACAGAATGCCACACAAGATTACTAAGAAAAGTAACTTGCTGCAAAGTTTTGTAACATTAATTTCTGAGATTATAGCAACTTAACAATCATTTAGGATAGTGATTGAGAAATTAAAAATTTCCCATTAAAAATTGCCGCAGTTGCACGCAAAAAGCCAATAGTCTCAAGCCAAAATGACTATAAAACTATTGACTTTGGGCATAAAATCTGTATTATGCTTTTTTGGTTGCCAGCTTCACATTTGTAGCTAGACCGAGTAATTGTAATAACTGAATGGTCATCCAAGTCAGATCAATTTCCCACCATTCTAAACCATGACGGGCAGAGTATTGAAAAGCGTGGTGATTATTGTGCCAACCTTCGCCAAAGACGAGGATAGCAACCCACCAACAGTTAGTTGATTTGTCCCCGGAGTCATAAGTGCGGTAGCCAAACTTATGAGTAGCACTATTTACTAACCAGGTACAGTGATAAACCCAGATAATGCGGACAAAAATTCCCCAGACCACCATTGGCCAGCCACCTAAGAAGTATAGGACCAAGCCCAAAGCAATTTGTAAGAAAATGAAATATTTCTGTAAAAACTGATAAACTGGGTCATCAATAATGTCTTTAGTGAAGCGAGGAACTTGATCGTGAGCGGGGGCGAAATGAATCATCCAACCCATATGACTCCACCAGAAACCTTGATTTGAATCATGGGGATCAGATTCAGTATCAGAATGTAAGTGGTGAATGCGGTGTGTTCCCACCCATTCAATGGGACCACCTTCACAGGATAGTGTCCCAAAAATTACCAGGAGATACTCTAGCCACTTAGGCGTTTGAAAACTGCGGTGAGTGACAAGACGGTGATATCCCAAAGTAATACCTAAACCCCCAGTCACCCAGTAAAGCAATAAAGCAACACCAACTGCATTCCAGCTAAAATTGCTAGGAACTAGGGCAAATAGAGCGCCGACGTGTAATGCAACGAAAAATAGGGTATTAACCCAGTTAATGTGATGTTTAGAAGTAGCAATTGTCATGCAGTAACCTGAATAGAAATTGTTCAGCCTAGTCTGCGCGATCCTAAAATCCGCATATCTATTTTATTTTTTTCAATGAGGAAATGATGAACAGCTTTGAACAGCTGCGGGAAGCAGAACAGGCGCTATTAGAAATTTTTTCCGCTATTGACGCTCAGGTCAAGCATAATCTGAAAAGAGTATTAGATGCCTTTCGTGATCATCGAGTGGGAGCGCACCATTTTGCGGGCGTGAGTGGCTACGGACACGACGATTTAGGACGAGAAACCTTAGATCAAGTTTTTGCTCAAGTAATGAGTGCTGAAGCTGCGGTGGTGCGAGTGCAGTTTGTTTCGGGAACTCATGCGATCGCTTGTGCGCTTTATGGTGTACTTCGTCCTGGGGATGAAATGTTAGCAGTAGTCGGTTCTCCCTACGATACATTGGAAGAGGTGATTGGCTTGAGAGGACAAGGCCAAGGCTCTCTTCTTGATTTTGGCATAAAATACCGCCAATTAGAACTAACTGATCAAGGAAAAATAGATTGGCAAAACTTAACCACTAGCATTACCGACAACACAAAGTTAGTATTGATTCAACGTTCCTGTGGATATTCATGGCGGCCAAGTCTTTCTATTGCTGACATAGAAAAAATTGTTTACATAGTCAAACAGCAAAATCCCCATACCATTTGCTTTGTAGACAACTGCTACGGCGAATTTATAGAAACCCAAGAACCAACCCATATTGGTGCCGACCTCATAGCCGGGTCATTGATCAAGAATCCTGGAGGTACAGTCGTGAGTGCTGGTGGTTACATAGCTGGACGGAGCGAACTAGTAGAAGCAGCAGCTTGTAGACTGACAGCCCCTGGAATTGGTAGCCAAGGGGGGGCGACCTTTGATCAAAACCGTCTCTTATTCCAAGGATTATTTTTAGCGCCGCAGATGGTAGGGGAAGCCATGAAAGGAACATACCTGACGGGTTATGTATTTGACAAACTGGGTTATCCAGTCAACCCCCCACCATTAGCACCCAGAGGAGACGTAATTCAGGCCATTAAACTTGGTTCAGCCAAAAAACTAATCGCCTTCTGTAAAGCCATACAGCAGCATTCACCCATCGGGTCTTATCTCAACCCCATACCCGACGATATGCCAGGCTACGAAAGCCAAGTAGTCATGGCTGGAGGGACATTTATCGAAGGGAGTACCTTGGAACTATCAGCAGATGGACCATTGCGAGAACCTTATGTGGTTTATTGCCAAGGCGGTACACATTGGACTCATGTATCTATTGCTTTACAAGCGGCTATTGAGGCAGTTGGGGAGGTTTAAGAAGAGTTTCGCGCAAAGTCGCTAAGGAGCAAAGGAAGAGTTTAAAGTTTGTTGGCTATTCGTGTGATGCCGTTTTTAATTAGGACTTCACCAAAGTTAATGAGTAGGCCAAGGCGTTTATTGGCGAGGGTAAGATATGTAACTAGCTGTTTTTTATGTACAGGGTGGATGGTTTCTAGGGATTTGAGTTCAATAATTACCTTATTTTCAACTATCATATCTGCCTGAAACCCTTCCTCTAAATGAATACCTTCATAAACTACTGGTATTGGTTGTTGTCTTACTACCTGTAAACCTCTACTCTCCAACTCATACGCCAAAACAGTCTCATACGCAGATTCAAACAACCCTGGTCCTAACCTAGTATGAATCTTGTATGCAGCATCAACAATCTGAGTCGCAATTTCATTCTCAGTCATATACACCTCCTTCTTATTCCCTTTGCGCCTTAGCTCCTTTGCGTCTTTGCGCGAAACCTTATTTCGGTAACTTATACTGTCCCACTATCCGCTTCGCAAACTCCGGTACGTGCGCTGCTAATTTCTCTCCATGATTCCGCTTTACATACAAATAATTTCTCGCAAAGTGGGAATCTATAGAAAATCTCGCATATTCCAGTCCTTTGGGTCCGATTTTATCTATGACGACTCCCATTAGTTTCGCAGCCCACATGGGTAAGGTAACTGCTTGATCATAAGCTGGTATGCTTTGCTGTACTGCTGGTTTGCGGTTTCCTTGGGATATGACCGGTTGGGTATCCAATTGGTCTTTAACTAGTTCTAACATTTCTTTGCCTGTATTGTTTCTGACTACTATCCATTGCCATTTGTAAGGTGCGCCCATATACCCAACGACTATATCGGCCAGGGAGTTGACGTAATCAAAGCAACTCATACATGATGGGGCGAAGATATCTTTAAGCACGTTTGTTTTTAAGCCAAAGAAGGGTACTGTCTCTTCAGAGCCGTCTTGGTGTTTGAAGTGGACTCGGAAGTCTTGCATAAATTCGTAGCTGACGACTGTTTGCGGCGAACGGCTGGTGGTTTCTAGGAATTTTTGCAGCCCAGCGCGGGTAACGTTATCTACGCAGGGTGTTCCGAGTACGTAGAGTTTTTCTAGGCCGAGTTTTTTCTCGACGGCGCGTAATGCTTGGATTTGACAACCTACTCCAATGACTAATAACCGTTTCATTCCCGATTTTTCTATCTGTTCTAATACGGACAGGTTGGGGGATAATGTGGGTTTATTGACTTTGGCGGCTAGTATTTCTTCTGGAGTGCGGGCTATTATGGGCATGGGTTGAAAGCGGTCTTCTTTGCTGTTTTGGACACAAACTACGCCTTCAACTAAACCACGATTGAGCATTTCTATGGCTATGCTGCTAACTATTCCTGTCCATTGCGCGCCTTCGATGGGTTGTTGTTTTCTGGCGGACATCATTTCTTGATGAACTCCAAAGTAGAGTTCGTTTTCGTCTTCTAAGTTGCGGGGACGGTTATGGGTGGTGGTTTCTAGTTCGTCTATTCTTTGGGTAATGAAAGCGCACGCTTCTTTGACGTAGTGGATGTAGTAAGTGTCGCATAGTCCGCATTCACTACAGAGTTCTTTGGCAGGGCGCACGCTTCCGGGTTTGAGGGCTTTGGCTTTTTTGTGGGATTCTATGGATGTCATCTATTTTGTTTATTTTTACTAAATATGGCTTTTATTACCTTACCGTTTGGGGATGTGAAGTTGGCGTTTTGAGTTGAATAAGAGTTTTCTTCACGCAGGGACGCTCCAGGCACGGAGAGTATAAAACAGTAAAATGTGAATCGTTCTAGTTTGATACACACCAGCTAGTTAAATTTGTATAATTATTACCAAACTATAAAAAAGGATGATCAATTATGAGTAATTCTGATACCAAGTGGTCTGCTGATGGCAAAGAAATTCCTTTTGTAGAACAGCACACAAAAACTAAACATCTACTTACAGAACAGTATGTAACAGTATATATCTGATTTAATTTATACACTTTATGGAACTGGGCAGTATGGAGGAGTTAGAAATTTTACTATCATTGATGGTTTTTGTGGTGGGGGTATTTACAATGATAGGGAGTCAGATAATATTTGGTTTGGTTCACCCATTCGTTTGATTAATTCTGTTGAAGAAGGGTATTTAAAATCAGGAAGAACTTATCCTTTAAATGTTAAATTTATTTTTATAGATAAGAAAAAAGAACATTTAGAATGTTTAAAAAATATTGCTATGTCTCAAGCAGAATTAGAAGATTTATCAGATGGAAACCAGCATACTGTCAAAACTGAATTTGGTGATTTGATATTAGAATGTGAGTTTATAAATGATAAATTTGAGAATAAAGTAGATTATTGTGTTTTTCAATCTGAGAACAGAAAGGGACATTCTTTATTTATTCTTGATCCCTATGGTTGGTCTGATGTCTCGATGGCAAGTTTTAGAAAGATAAATAGCCTCAAAAAATCAGAAATTATTTATACATTTATGGTTGATTTTATCAAAAGATTTTTTTATGATCCCAAGTGGAAAGCAAGAGATACTTTTACCAAAGTATTGGAAACAGATGGTTATTTTGATATTGATCACTTTATAAATTTAGATACTTTTGGCGAACAAGCACAATTTAGAAATAATTTTATGAAATTATTGAGAGATAAAGGTAATGCAAGTAGAATCATGACATTTGCTATGATGCCTAATAATAATGATAGAGTATTATATTACTTATTCCATATTTGTAGTCATTTAAGAGCCTTAGAGGTAATGAAAGATGGAAGCTGGAAGTTTAATAATTTAAACTATCAATATCACTATGATATTTATGGATTTGGATTTAAAGCAGCATTATTTTATGAAGATAATCAATTGGACTTAAAATTAGATATTAATCAAGATAGTCAAACAGCTTGTATTAATAAATTAAGTACCGACTTGGATAAAATTATACATAATAACCCAGATGGAATTTTATTTGAAGAATTATGTAATAAAACAATGGAACGAAATCCAGCAACTAGACAACAGTATTTTGAATATCTCAATTTCTTAAGAGAAGCTAAAGAAATACAAGTGATTAGGAAGGGTAAAAAAACAAATAGTCAAAAATTAGAAAATGGGGATATAATTAAACTATCACCACAACTAATTTTATTTAATATGCGTGGCTATATATCCTAAATAATTTCTAAGACACAACTAAACATATAATGAAATCATGATTACTGGAACTGAAAAAATAATTAATCCACTGCAAAAAAGTGCTTTAAACAAGAAAAGTCTATGCGACTATGTTGTTAATATTGCTTCTGGTTGTTTACATGGATGTACATTTTGCTACGTTCCTTCAACGCCAAGTATTAGAACTCAACAAAAAAAATTGCATCAAAAAGGTGTAGAAAATCCTCAGTTAGACTGGGGTAAGTATCTATTCATAAGGGAAGAAGTTCCTGAAAAATTAGATCAAATATTAAAAAGAAAAAGAAAGTGGGAAGAAACACCTTCTGGTAAAGGAGTAATTTTGCTTTGCTCTGGAACAGATCCATATCAAAACAAAAAAACAGCAGAAATTACTCGTAGAACAATAGAAGTTTTAATTAAACATAATAAAAACGTAAGAATTTTAACTCGTGGCTTGTTATGGCAAAATGATTTAGATATTTTAACTCATCCAAACATCTCTATAGGAATGAGTATCCCTTGTATAAATGATGAACTACTAAAAAAAATTGAACCACAAGCACCTTTATCATCTGATAGATATAAAGCATTGCAAAAAGGATATGAAGCTAAATGTCGTTTGTATGTAGCTATGGCTCCAACTCCACCTATGATGACTTTAGACAATTTTAAGTTTAACTTAGATCAATTTATGAAAATTAACCCAGAAGTAATTTTTTGGGAACCAATTAATGCTAGAGGAACAAATGGCAGAAGAATGTTAGCTGCTGGTCTAGATTTTGCAAAATCAATTATGAGTAGACAATCTTGGGCAGACACTTTTATTAAACAATGGAATGATATTGAAGCAGCCGCTAAAGAAGTTGGATGTCTTGATAAAGTCCACATTTGGCCAGATCCTTCTTTAAAAGGCTTTGTTAGTGAAGAAAAAATTGATAATTGGTTATATAGACCAACTATAGAGAAATGGAATAGCAAATAGGGAATTACACAGAACTGTTGAATGTTAAGATTTTGATGATCTTGTCCAATTTGTGTATTAGTGATACCACAAATCAACTCACAAACACATTTGATAACTTTATGCGTAATATTCCACTTAAGAATTTAACCATGGGAATAAGTATTATTTTACTTTC
This sequence comes from Dolichospermum sp. FACHB-1250, assembly GCF_014696335.1. NCBI lineage: Bacteria > Bacillati > Cyanobacteriota > Cyanophyceae > Nostocales > Aphanizomenonaceae > Dolichospermum > Dolichospermum sp. FACHB-1250. The sequence goes on along the minus strand of NZ_JACJPZ010000010.1, from coordinate 29,569 downwards.
CCTATTCTCATCCTTTAGTGTCCAAGCACAAAAGGGAGGAAATAAAATTGAACTTAAAGTTTATAGTCAAAACGTGCAAAAACAAAGTTGTCCAGATAAAGTTATTGTCACGGAAATTCCCCAACCTTATCGAGAGGGAAGTTTTGCTACCGACGGTTCTGTGAATTTGAGTGGGTACGCAAATAATATTTCTATCAGCACAAGTAATAGCTTTAGTACGACATGGGTAGGAACATTAAAACCGAAATATGCTCAATGCTTTGCTTCTGCTGGAAATAGTCATTATCGGCTGCATTTTGTTAAGGGTAAAGTTTATTTTATGCTTGATTTAGCAGGCAGTTTTGATCCTAATAATTATCCTTTAATAGTTATCAAGCAGGGAATGAAAATAGGTAATCCTGTGTGGACTTGGGGTGGAAGTGATTAAAGAGTAGTAAATCACTTTATTTAAAGTGATCTGGATTTAAAATAAGACTTAGTCAAAACAGCAATAAAGTAGAGGTAATTCATGAATTACCTCTACCCAATAATCAGATTTTCAGTGCTTTTGCATTGTCTTTAATTATTTATCTTCTTGCATACTTCTGACAATTCTTGTTACCATTTTCCTGGGTATAAAGCGAATACATTTTGCCATTAATTTATTAACAAAACCAGGAATAATAATTGTTTTTCCCTGAATTAAACCATGATAACCAATTTGGGCTACAGTTTCTGCATCCATCATTTTTTTGCGTTTTAGTAGTTTAGAATCTGCCATTCCGGTTCTTTCATGAAATGCAGATGCAGTTGAACCTGGACAAAGAACAGTTACAGTTATACCTGTACCTTCTAACTCATTAGCAATAGCTTCTGAAAAAGATAAAACATAAGCTTTTGTTGCAAAATAAACCGCCATTAACGGACCTGGTTGAAATGCAGCAGCAGAAGCGACATTAAGAATTTTACCATGACGTTGTTTAACCATTTCTCTAAGAAATAATTTGGTTAAATGGGTAAGACAAACCAAATTTACCTGCAACATTTCCAGTTCAGTATTGAGGTTGGTTTCATAAAATAATCCATGATTACCAAAACCTGCATTATTGACTAAGATATCAACTTTAATACCGACTTGTTGTAATTCTGTAAAAATTTCTTCTGGAGATGTGGATATAGATAAATCTTTGGTAATGGGTTTAACAAAAATCCCAAACTCTTGTGCAAGTTCAACAGCTATTATTTGCAGTTTTTCTCCTAACCTGTCTACCAATACAAGATTGTAATTCTCATGAGCAAAAATCCGGGCTAACTGATAGCCAATACCACTAGCTGAACCAGTAATTAAAACAGTTTCCCGACATTTTATGTTCATTTTTTAAGAAGTCAATTACATTAATAAAATAGGCACAGTTTACCTGTGCCAAAAGAATTAGACAAGACTTAAAAAACCAGTTTGCACTAGGTAAGATGTGTAAGTCATCAACAATTGAGAATCAATAGCAGGACAAACAATAGAACTGCCTTTTAATGCTTCTAGAGTTTTTTCACAACTAATAATTGGTCTTCTAGCTTGTAAATACAAATCAGGAATAGTGATTTGTTCATCTGACCAACGTTCTAACAAAAATGGCCGCAAAGTATATAAAGGATTGTCTGGAGAGGTGACATTATTAATTAATTCTGCTTGCCATTCTTGGTATGGAATCATCTTTAATGAAAACCCAAAAGAACGCACCCAATCAACTAAAGATATTAAAGAAGCGGGTTGAGGATGTTGTAAATGGAAAGCTTTACCTACAGATGTTTCTTGTCGAGAAAGATAAACAACAGATTTGCTGACATAATCAACAGGAGACATATCTAACATATAATCTACATCGGGAAAAGAACCCATTTGTAGACAACCTTTAATCATTAAATTGATGAAATCATGGGTATTACAAATTCCGGTTTTGCTATCCCCAGAAATTAAAGGAGGTCTATGAATAGTGATAGGTAATCCTCGACTACCAGCAATTTTTACTAACTTTTCTGCCACCCATTTAGTTTGGGAATAACCGAGAAAAATACCTTCCCAGTCATGAAAATCATCATCTTCTTTAACTATCTTACCAGCATAAGCACTAGACTCAAAAACAGCAACACTAGAAACATAATGAAATGGTTTAACTTTGGTTTGACAAGCTAAACGTAAAACTTCCTGTGTACCCAAGACATTCGCTGTTTTTAGGGCTGAGTAGGGATAAACATAATTCAGTAAAGCTGCACTATGATAAATAGTATCAATATTAGCAGCTAAATCTTGAAATTGTTCTGCATTAATACCCAAATGTGGTTGTGATAAATCACCAATAATGGGGATAATGCGGTGACTATATTGATCTTGCCAAATTCCATATTGTTGCAAATTATTTTCTAATTTGCTTTTCCCTTCTGCGAGACTACTAGCACGCACTAAACAATAAAGAATTGCTTCACTAACTTCTAGTAATTCCTTGATAATGAAAGCACCTAAATAACCTGTTCCTCCGGTTAAAAAGATATTTTTGGGGTGAGAAACAAAAACGGTATTACCTACAGGTTGAATGCTGGGGTCTAGGACAGCTTCCGCAGCTAAATCTAGGAAAGGGGGAGCAAAATTAACAGAAGAATTTGTACCTGAAGCTGCATCTTTTCCAGGAGAATCATCACTTGCTTCCTCTGACAACCGCTGAGAAAGGGCAGCAATATTGGGATAATGCCAAAGCAGAACGGGAGAGGGTTTAAATCCTAATAATTGCTCCAATTTACTAATAATAATCATGGCTTGAGCAGAATCTAAACCATAATTTTCTAAATTTTCGTGAACATCAATTTCTGCGGTTGTAACTCCAATAACTTCTGCAAGATTGGAAGCTAGAAATGTTTGAATACTTTCAGCAGTATAAGACTGTTTTAAATTCATTTTTACTTCTCCAATATAGAAGGAATTGGTTGATATTGACTGTAATAAGGAGGCATTTGCAAACCCTGAATTTTCAAACTATGGGTACGATATAAAAATCCAGTTCCCTTCATAATTTGGTTAGCAACATCAACAACATGACGTTGATTAGGTTCTGATAAATATGAACCACGTACCCAGTCATTAAAGCCACCCATAGCTGGTCCGCACCAAATTTGATAATCAACTTCCCGACCTTTTTCACCTGTACTAGACCAGCGGGAAGATAACCCTAAATACCATCTAAAAATTAAGGCCATTTTCAGTTTAGGATTATTAACAGCTTTACCCAATTTTTCAGGATTTTTTTGGGATAAATAAGCGGCTGTACCTTCCCAAACTTCGGCAATACTTTTACGAAAAATTTGTTTTTCTAACTTTTCTTTTTCGGCTTTGGGAATATGTTCAATAGAGTCATAAGTGCGATATAACTCATAAAGTTTTTGCGCTCGCATGGGGAACATTGTCCCCCGTTTGAGAACTTGTAATTTCACTCCCATTTCAAACATATCGGCTGCGGGAGCCATGATCATATCTGCCATTTCTGCTTGTGCTAATAACTTTTTAGTATGTTCACAAGCACCAGATTCAACACAAGATTGATTAATTGAACCAGTGACTATGTAAGCAGCACCCATGATGAAACCAGCTAAGGCTGATTCTGGTGTACCAATGCCTCCAGCGACTCCAATTCTAATAGGAACTGAGTAATTATATTGCGATTGAATTTCATCTCTGAGAGCAATAATTGAAGGTAATAAACATACTAAAGGACGATTATCAGTGTGACCTCCAGAATCAGCTTCAACGGTAATATCATCAGCCATTGGTACTTGGCTGGCCAAATTTGCCTGTAGTTCGGTAATTAATCCTTGCTGAAGTAATTCTTTGATAATTCTCGCGGGTGCTGGTTGCAAAAATTTAGTTGCAACTTCTCGACGGGAAATTTTAGCAATGACCTTATTTCTGATATCAATTTGATTGGCTGCATTCAATCTTAACCCAGCAATTCGATAGTAAACAATATTAGGAGTTAAGTCTAAAAATGCAGATGCTTCTACTGTTCTGACACCATATTTTAGATATAAATCTACAACGCGACGCTCAATAATTGGTTCATTGGGACTGTGAATTAAATTGAAAGCATAGGGTCCATTTGGTAAGGCTTGTTGAATAGAATTAATGGCAGATTCTAAACGTTCTGGAAGTAAGCCACCGGCACCAAAAGAGCTTAAAATCTTCTCTTTTCCTAATGCAATTACCATCTTTTCAGAAGCAATACCACCAGCCATAGCGCCGGTCATATAGGCGTATTTTACACCATAAGCAGTGAGAAAACTGGAATCACCAAGTTGTTGTAAACGTAGAGGTGGGAGTGAGATTAAAAGTTCTGGTTGTCCAGATGAACCATGATCATTAGGTGCTAAATAACCATCATTAGTAACACCAATTCTCCCTGCTATTTTGATAATATGACAAGGTTGATCTAATGTTAATAGTTTATCTTTGATGGCATTTTTTTCAAAGCTAACACAATCTAATGAACCTTTCCAAATTTGGTTTTGATGATGATTCCAGCCGAAAAAACCAAGTCCATTATCATGTTGATTTCGTACCGTCTCAATTGTTTTCACGGTAGTTATTCCTCAATTTATAAGCAAAGGATTTGAAATGAATAATTAAGGAGTTTGGTAGGGTATTTTAGAATAAAATTCGTAACACACCAAACTCTTAATAATGGTGCGTTACTAATCGCTAACACACCCTATGGAGCTTCCTTGAGTAGGTTTTGAGCGCAAGCTAATTGTAATTGGATAATTTCGCTCATTTGCTGACTAAAATCTTGTCTAGCTGCTAAGAAACTTGTGTGCGTTTTAGTTAATTTGGCGGTGTTGTTACTGAGTTTTTTGTACTGAGAAATCTTTAAATCATTCATGCTAATTTTTTCAGTAGGTTCTTGGTTTATGTTTGGCTTTAAGATTTTTGTTGACTCAAAGAATTTTAGTTTCTTTGACAATTCCAAACCGTTCTCCATGATAGTTTTCATGGATTTTTTTTCTGGTTTGGGTTTAGGTTTGGGATAAATCTCTGTGGGCGCTATTTTCTCTACTGTTTGTAAGGAATTGATGATTTTATACCCTTCATGAGGAAAAGTTTTTTGCTGCTGGTTATTAGCAAAAAGTTTTTGATTTTCTGGGTTTAAAATCATAGCAGCCATGGAATTACCACCTAATGTAACTTTCCTCAGGGTTAATTTATTTTGTTTTTGATTCTTTGAGGATAAGTTATATAAGGGAGCTAGATTTAATTTGACTTGATGACTCAATAGTTTTGCTAATGCTTTAATTAGGGAACTATGATCATCTGTACCACGTCGGTTTAGGGATACGGTAATATGTTCTTGATTACCAAGATTTTTACTTATCCAACGCGAACAAATACCACCAGCACCAGCTTCAATAAAGATTTTTGCTCCGTCTGCATAAACACGATTAACGAGACGAGGAAAGTCTAATTCCTGACATAAACCTGTAGCAATATGATGAGCAATTGATTCACTTTTTAGGGAAATGGGTTGATATTTAGCAGCAGAATAAAATGTAACTCCGGGAATTTGTTGTGCTGGTAAGTTATTGAGTTTAACTAATTCTGGGTATTCTGACTGCATTGCTTGACAATGAATTACATGATCAAATGGTGCAGGAAAGGCATTACAACCCAGTTTTTTAATCACTCGTTCACAAGCTGCTGGTTCACCGCCAATTAATACTTCTTCTGATGTATTAATTTGGGTTAAATAAACATAATTTTCGCTTTTTAAACATTCTCTTACCTGTGCAGGACTGGCTATCAGCACATAGTTACCCCACAAATTATTATGGGAATTGGTAGAATTTTTTGGTAGTCCCCAATACTCACAAACAGCATTTTTGTAACCTGATAATCTATCACCAAATAAGTTAGAAGAATTAAAGGTATTACTTCCTTGATAGAAGTTACTCCAAACTCCTTGAGCAACCATCATACTGGTTTCTCCCAAACTATAACCAAAGATATGTTTGGGTTTAACTTGAAAGTCGTCGCTGATAATTGTGGTTATCAGTCTGGTAAATAGCATTTCTGCTTCAAACATAGCCAGAGAATCAGCTAACAATTTTTTTTCTAATGTTTCTAATTCTCTGGTAGATAATTTACCTAAACTTCTGGGAAATACTAATTTTTCTACATCAGCGGCGCGTTTGTAAAGACTTTTGACAATTACATCATCAAAAGCTTTAGGAAATAGTCGGAATAATGTCCGACCAATACCTAAATAAGAGTTAACTGCTGCGGGGTAAATAAAGGCAATTTCACCAGTTTTACCTAATGGTTTTGGTGTGAAATAACTACCTATGGGAGTTTGCCAATCTTTGCCATTTTCAAAGGCGTTTGTTACACCTTTTTTGGCAGAATTAATTTCTTTAATTAATTCTTTTTGGTTACGTCCAGTAATTGATAATGTGTACTTTGTATCAGAATTTTGCTGAAATTTAAGAAAGTTATGAGTAGCTGTATTCTTGAGATCATCTGTATTTTCAATTGTTGCCTGTAGATGATCTAATGCTGCTAATAAACTAGATTGATCATTAGCAACTAGGGGGAAAAGATGAAAAGATTTTGACTCTAAATAACGATTTTGGGGTTCTGGTTGATTGGTTTCTTCTGAGATAATTACATGAGCAAAAGAACCATCACAACCAATACTATTAATGGCGGAAATTCTGCATTTGACTTCTTTTTGTAAAAACCAGGGACGGGACTCGGTAGCAACATAGAAAGGACTACCTTCCCATACTTGCGGTGTTTTCACTCCAGACCAGTTGGGGGTTGCAGGTATATATTTATAATACAAACTCAGTGCAGTTTTAATTAAACTGGCAATTCCAGAGGCAACGAAGGTATGACCAATATTAGATTTAACGCTACCTATAGCGCAGTGTAAACCATCTCCAACGGAAGGATAAGCTTGGAGAATACCATTAATTTCGGCTTCGTCTTCGGCGGGAATACCACTAGCGCAGACTTCTAAATAGTTGACTTCTTGAGGTTGGATACCTGCTTGTTGAAACGCTTGTTTGCAGACTTGAGTAATGATGGTATCATTTACAGCCATAGATGCAGATTGACCAATACTAACAGCATCAATAACTGCATAGATGCGTTCCTGATTTTGCAATGCGACATCATGACGTTTAAGAACTACCGCACCCGCACCTTCTCCCACATTCCAACCGTCGGCTTTTTCGTCAAAACTTAAAGTATTGACCCCTGTATTAATTTTGCCAAATTGACTTCGCAATAAGACGTTTTCTACCCCACCAGCTAAGTCAACAGCACCCACAATTACAGCATCTACTTCATTAGTATCTAGCAGCATTTGCGCTAATTCTAAAGCTTTAAAAGCAGCAGTTTCTACCGCACTAATTGTAAAAGATGGACTTGAGAAATTCCATAGAGAGGAAATGCGACTAGCCATAATATTGGTAACATAACTGAGATATTCACTAAGTTCAACTTGATTGTGAATACTATCTTGAACAATACTTTCTAATTGATGAATTTTTTCTGGTGATAAAGTGATTTCTGCGCCATTTAAACCATCTTTAATTTGCCAGGATGAATTCCACCTTTGCTGTAATTGGTGAACAGATAGTTCTGTATCTGCTGCAATAATTACCGCTACATTACTATTAGGTGAAATTTTCGCATCTTTGAGAGCGCGGTCAGCAACTCTTAATAATAACAGTTGTTGAGGGTTGATCTTTTCAACTTCATTGGGAGGAATTTTGTAAGCGAAAGTATCAACTTCAAAATTATCAATATAAGCTCCTTGTGGTACTTTTCCAACTTCTAAACCATACTCCTGTAGTAAATTTTCTTGTTGATTAATACCATGCCATCTTGATTCTGGTAGAGGAATAAAATGCTGTTTTCCGTCATAAATACTGCTCTCGAAGGCATCTAATTCTTGACATTCACCAAAAAAGGCATCCATACCAACAATTGCCATTTTTGCGGTCTTCTGTTGCTGAATATTCATCTGCTTACTTCCCTGCTTCTAGAATAATATGAGAGTTTGTACCACCAAAACCAAAGGCGCTTAAAGCTGCTCTTTTAGTTCCTTGACTTGGCCATTTAGTAGGAGTTCTGACAATGTTTTGTGGAGAGATAACATTATTTTCAGAACCTATAGGTTGGGTCACATTAATAGTAGGAGGAATCACACCATGGGACATACTTAAAATTGTCTTAGTTATGCCTACCATACCTGCAGCAACAAGTAAATGACCAACATTTGTTTTCGTTGAACCTACTAATGGAGTTGCTTTATATGGACTAAAAAAGCTTTCAATTGAGTTAAATTCGGTGGTATCTCCTAATAAAGTACCTGTAGCATGGCACTCTAAATAATCAATAGTTTGGGGGTTAAGTTTAGCTTCAGAATAAGCTCTTTGATATGCTAGAGTTTGACCTTGAGAATTAGGACTAAGAAGATGTTTACCTTTACCATCATTAGATAAACCATTACCACAAATTGTGGCTAAGATATTGTCACCATCTCTAATAGCATCACTGTGTCTTTTAAGCATTACCATTCCTATGCCTTCGGAGGTAATTAACCCGCGTGATGACTTATCTAGGGGACGACTAATGCCATTATCTGGATATCCTTGAATACCAGAAAATAACATTCTAATAAATAATGGATCTGCACAACTAATCGCACCAGCTAACATTAAATCAGCTTTGCCAGATTGCAGATAATGGGATGCTAATTTAATGGCATAAAATGATGATGAACAAGCAGCATCTATACAAAAATGAGTTGCAGATAAAGAAAATGCTTTAGAAACTATAGCAGCAGGTAAACCGGAAACCATAGCATTATATGGCGATTTTTTGATGCTATTATTTGTTCCTGGTAAATGAAAATCCTGATTCTGCAAAAGTTCACTAATTGCAGGTTCAATATTTTGCTGATAAATAGGAGCAAATAAACTATTAGAAGCTTTGGTTGGAAATCCCAAAGTTCCTAAAATTACGCCACATTTTGAGAGTGCAGTTTGATTTTCTAAATAACCACTATCAAGAATTGCCTGTTTAGCGGCATATAGTGACCATTTAAAACTATTGTCGAGACTTTCAACAAATGATGCTGGTAAATTGTACTCACTAGGATCAAATTCAAAATTGCGGATAAAACCGCCTTTAAGGAAGTAGAATTTTTCTGGTGTTCCTTTGTTATTGTCGTAAAATATGGCGGGATCTATTCCCAAATCCGCTACAGTTATAGATGATGTGGAATCTTTTTCTTGTGTAAGATTCTGCCAAAATTCTTCGGGATTATTAGCATCGGGAAATAGGCAAGATAACCCGATGATAGCTATTTTTTCCACTGTGGAAATCCTCGTTGGGGCATAAGACGTGACTGAAAAGGATTTACGCTATTCCCCCAATTGGCAAGGATTAAAAACTTGCGCTGTGATTAAAAAATTGTAGTTTCGGAATGTTGAGTTTCACTTTGTTCTACCCAACCTACGGACTAGTTATGAATTATTTACGTTTGAGTAATTCCTGTGGACAAATTACTGCCTTTGCTCCTAATATCTGTGAGTATATTTGTCCTTCTCGACCGTGAATAATGAAATCACAGGTTGCACCACTATTTGTTTTAGCTTTAATTTCACAGGAGACATAATAGGGTGCGTCGCAAGGAATTGGTGCAAATTGTTGGGAATCTGTTAGTTGTCCAGGTAGACATATTTCTTGATAAAAATGATTTAACCATAACCATAAAGGTTGTGTACTCAAGTCTGTTGCATAAGGGTTATACCATCTAATGGGAAATTGTCCTTGTTTTTGACGGGAAATTGATTCCCAATAACATTCTGTGGTGATTTTTTCGCTGGTGATGTTGATGACTCTGTTGATTTTTTGGAAACATGGACCGTGAAATAATGCGGTATCACTTGTTTGATAAAAGTCTGTTCCGGTGGTAGTAATAATATTGTCTTCTGTGAGATCCACTCTTGGATAAATTGGCTGTTCTGGTGTTTTTCCTACTACTTTAATAACGGCACGGAAGTGAAATAGGGGTTTACCCAGGGGATTTTTACTAGTAATGGTGGTTTCAAATTCGATAAATTCACCATTTTTCTTATCCAGTTCTTTCAACTCTAACAAAAATTCATCTGCTAAATTGGCGTTAAAGGTAATTCCTTTTAATACTTTGAATTGTTGACAACTTAAATAGCGATAACCTGGATAAACTTCTTCACAAGCATTGATCATCCAAGCCATAGCACAAGTAGCTGGTAAAACTGGTGTTCCTGCAATCACATGATCATACAAAAACGGATTTTCTGCTAATGTCATTTTCCGCCGAATGCGATGGATTCGCAATTGGGAATCTAAAGATGAAGGAGGTAGAAACATTGGACTACCAATGACAACTTGTGTATGATCTTGATAGGCTGGATGTAGTTCATTAACTAACATTTGTGTACCAATTTCTACAGGAATAATATCAATTCCTCTTTCTGCAAATGCTTTTTTTAATTGTGGTGTCACCATCCCACTATCCCAACCTCCCCAATTAATTGCGACTACATGACAATTAGGGTGATATTGTTTGATTAAATGCGCTGATTTATTCAGAATTTCATTGGCTATAGCATAATCAGTTTGACCGATATTTCCATAAAAACCACTCACCGAAGAAAACAATACTAAATGTTTTAATTCTTGGGAATTAATACAACTGAGGAGATTTTCTAAACCCTGAACTTTAGCTGTATAAACTTTCTCGAAATCATCTTCTGTCTTCTTTTCAATTAATTTATCTGCTAAGTTACCGGCACCGTGAATAATTCCGGTAATTTGACCTACTTTCTGAGAAATTTCTTGTAATTTTGCTTTCAAATTCACAGTGTCAGTCACATCAACACTAATATATTCAGCCGTTCCTCCTGTAGATGCAATAGCTGCTAATGTCTTCTTAATTTCTCGACTAGAATTAATTTGGTTAAATATCTTTTGTACCATCATGGGAGTTGGTTTTTCACCCTGAGAAATCAAATTTTCCATAATCCGCTTTTTCAAGGCAGAATCTTCCAAACAATCCCGCGCATATTCTGGTTCTGTAGTAATTTCTGAACGACCTAAAAGAATAAATTTACAACGTTGTTGTTGAGCTAATTTAACAGTACATTGAGCAGTGATTCCCCTTGCTCCACCACTAACAACAAAAACAGAAGATGGACTAATTTGAACAGTTGCAGTCATAAATCCTCACGTAAAAAATCAAAATATCAAACTCTTACTTTCTGCGACTCTAGGTGAAAAAAATCATCTCATGGTGGGCAATGCCCACCCTACAAATTATTCAGCCTTAGCAACCAGCGTTACTCGTCCTTGATTACCATAACCAACTTCGCCAATATAGCGATTAGAATCGTGTAATTCAGCGACAATATATTGAGCAGATTCCTGATGATCTAAAGTGGGATTTAGGTCAATTGCTCTAAAAAATACCTGTGGCCATTCCCACCGCAAACTCTTAGTTAAACCAAATAAACCGGCAGCAATTGCACTGAAATTAGTTTCATGTCCTAACCCAAATTCACCATCAAGATGAGCGACTGTGCAGAAGCTTGTTCTTCCTGGCAATAATGCTGCATTATTCAAAGTTACTTTCAAATGTTTTGCCATTAAAAACACTTGTTTAATAATTGCTTTTTCTGCTTCTGGATAGGAAATATGACCAGGTTTTTCAGGTTGAAATTGAGGATGTAGGTGAATAAATGCCCCAATTGCTCCATGTTTAGTAATCACACTTTGCAATAATAATTGCAAATGTTGTTCACTCATGTTGGCTAATGTAATGCGGGTAACACCTGCTGGTAATGGCAATTGTGTAGGAATTAAGGATTGGGGGAAACTCAAAACTACAATTCTCCAACCTTGTGCTACCAGTGCATCAACTAATTCTGTGGTAGTTAAAGAACCATCGTCCGTAATTAAACCAATGTGTCCTGCTGGTAGTTGTGCTTCCCAAAAATCCGGTCTGGGTAAGGTTTCGAGTTGGGCTAGACGACGGGGAAGATGAGGATCTACCATAGGTGGTGGGGTTAAATCCACTGTGATAGTCGACTCCACCCCCGCGCTTTCCCCCTTAATTAACGGGGAATTAAGAGTTACCGAGTTAACATCAATGTACGGCTTTTTTTTTTCACCTCCCACCAGTGTTTGGAGGTAGTTAACGATTTGCCCAATTGTCCGTAAATCTCCCAGTTCTTCTATATTAGGTTTGGGTAAATTCGGATATGCTTCCTGCATTGCCCCTAGTATTTCTACTCGTTTAATGGAATCTATACCTAAGTCTGCTTCCATGTCCATATCCAGTTCCAACATTTCCACCGGATAACCCGTTTTTTCGCTGGTAATGTTTAACAGAGTTTGGGCTAAATCAGCATATTCGTTACTGTTTTCGGCAGGTTGGGAACTGGGAATTGAAAATTGGGGACTAATAATTGGTTCTGGTGCTAATTCCTCTATTATCTCTGTGGGAATTTGAGGAATAATAATTGATTCTGCTGGGATTTCTGTTGTTAATGGATTCTGTTTTTGCAGATATTCGACAACTTGACCAATCGTGCGTTTTTCTGCTAGTTCTTCGAGGTTTGGTTTAGGCAGATTAGGATATAATTCTTGCAATCCTCCTAAAATTTCCACTTTTTTAATAGAGTCAATTCCTAAGTCGGCTTCCATATCCATATCGAGTTCTAACATTTCAATAGGATAACCTGTTTTTTCGCTAGTTATAGTTAATAAATTGTTGGCTAAATCATCTAGATTAATGTTATTAACTACGGTTACAGTTTCAGGAATTAATGCAATTGGTTCAGGTGCGGATTCAATTATCTCGTTAATTACAGGTTCTATAACTTTATTGACAGTTGAAATAGGTATTTCTAATTCAACTTTTGGCTCAACTTTTGGCTCAATTACTGGTACTGTTTGAGAGGGAATAATAGTAACATTAGCAGCGACTGGTGCTTCTTCAGCGGTAGATAGGGGAATAAAAGCTGCTGTTTCTTGAGTTTCAGAAATCAGTTGAGAATATTCTTCTTGAATAAGTTGGAAAAAGTGTTTGGTATATTCTATTTGTTCCCGCAAGTATTGTTCATGAATGCGGAGAGTTTCACCTTGTTGAGAATGAAACTGCATCATGCTGCGTTCTAAACTCTCCATGATTACCTGCTTAATTTGAGCAGCTTCAGTAGAAGATTTAACATTAGCAAATAATTTATTTTGCTGCTGCATTAATTGAAAGAATGTTTTGGTGTATTCTATTTGATGGTTAAGATATGTGCTGTGAACTTCTAAATTCTCGCTTTGGTTATATTGAAACTGGCTGAGAAGTTGTTCCAAACTGGTGAGAATTTGTTGGCAATTGACAAGTTTATCTGGTGTTTGCATTTGATCTCTAGATTGCTGTGCGAACAATTCTGAAATGGATATTTTCTCTGGTTCTTTTTGCGGTTCTTTAATGAGAGTTGCAGTATTCATCTGTGATTGTAACTGAGTTGCTATGACGGGTTGTTTTTTATGTCCATTACCGTTGCCGTTATGTCCAGTTGAAGGAATTTTGACAATTTCTGAATTTTCAATTTCTAGAATTTTAAATTCTTGAGTTTCTGGACTTTTAAACTCCTGAATTACTGAATTTTTATCTCCGTTCTGCAAGCTTTGAATAAAGGCATTTTTAGTTTTATCGGAAATGTAGTTAATGCCAGTTAATTTGACGTTAAGGGTCTTTTTAGCCGCAATAGGAGGTAACACAGGAGGGAGTTGATAAGGATCAAGATTGCTAAGATTCATGCCCATAACGCGCAACTGAACCACGGCTTCTCGCAAGGAGCGATCGCTATTTTTTTGTGGACTAGGATTCAGAGATATAGTAATATGAGGACGATCTCCTAATATCTCTTTCACCAAATTACTTAAAACCCGTTTTGGTCCAAATTCTACAAAGCAATAACCACCAGCACCATAAATATTTTCAATTTGTTGTTTAAACAGCACTGAACTAGCCAAATGGCTTTCTAAATTCTTTTGAATTGCTGTGGCATCTTGGGGATAATGTTTACCAGTGACATTACTAAAAACGGGAATTTGCGGATTTTTAAAAGTTACTGATTTAGTAGCAATAGCAAAGGATTTTTGTGCGAATGCTATTAATGGAGTGTGAAAAGCCGCAGACACAGGTAATAAAACCGCACCATATCCCAATTTTTGGCAAGCATGATGAATTTTATCAATTTCTAACTTTGGACCTGCTAAAACAATTTGGGTGGGAGAATTAAAATTAGCAATACTCACTCTAGGAAATTGCTTCAGTAGCGGTTCAATTTTGCTGATATCTTCCTTCACTGCTAACATACTACCAGGGTCATGATCTGGGTCTTTTGGTGCGGCCATGGCTTGTCCTCTAGACTTCACCAAGAACAAATAATCAGCCTCACTCAATACTCCAGCAGCCCACAAAGCCGTTAATTCACCAAAACTATGGCCTGCGGTGAAATCTGCTTTAAACCCAGCTTGCTGCAAAATTCCATACAACCCGGCACTGAATACACCAATGGCAGGTTGGGCATATTCGGTTCTTTGTAAAGCTGCAATTTGTGCTTTTTTCTCGGTTTCATCAAAGGTAGAATGAGGAAAAACAACTTCAGAAATCGGTTGCAAATTACTTTGTTTTAACAAATTATCCATCTTGCCATATAACTGCCGCAAGCTGGGGAAATTCATTACCGTTTCTCTTCCCATTTCCAAATATTGAGAACCTTGTCCAGAGAATAAAGCGACAACTTTTCCAGCCAATTCCATACCAGAGGAACGGTAATAAATACCTTGAGGATGCTCCCAAGATGTTGCGTCAGGCTTATTTTTTAGTAACTCAATACTAACTTGCAGTAACTTACAAGCTTCTTGTAAATTCTCGGCTATAAACCCAATTCTTACCGCTGTTTTGGGAATAGTTAGAGATTGACACTCTTGCAATAATTGAGAATAATACCTTTCTCCATCATTAGCTTGCAAATTATTGAAAGTCGCCTCCAACTTACTAATTAATTCAGCTTGACTAGCACCAAATAATAGCATTTCACTAGAGGTATGATGTAAACGATAGGCATTTCGTTGTTCTGGTTCATACTCTTCTAAAACAACATGATAATTTGTGCCGCCAAAACCGAAAGAACTCACCCCTGCACGTCTGGGAGTTTCACCTTCTGCCTTTATCCATGGTCTAGTTTGAGTATTTAGATAAAAGGAGGAATTTTCAATATCTAATTTCGGATTTGGTTCATTAATATTGATTGTCGCTGGTAATATTTTGTGATGCAATGCTAGGGCAGTTTTAATTAAACTAGCTGCACCTGCGGCGGCTTTTGTATGTCCAATTTGCGATTTTACACTTCCTAAAGCAATGTGTTGTTTTTGGGTATCATGCTTCCCAAAATAATCTCTTAATGAACCAAATTCTGTAGGATCTCCAGCCATTGTTCCCGTACCATGGGCCTCCATTAAACCCACAGTTGCTGGGGAAAAACCAGCATCATCATAAGCCCTTTCTAAAGCCTTAACTTGTCCTTCTTTTCTAGGAGCATAAATACTCTTGTAGCGACCATCGCTAGAAGTACCAATTCCCTTAATTACCGCATAGATTTTATCGCCATCTTTTTGGGCATCTTCTAAGCGTTTTAAGAGAATCATCCCAATACCTTCACCTAACATCATCCCATCAGATTTAGCATCAAATGGTTTAACATTATCGCTAGGACTAACAGCCGGAGTTTTGCTAAAAGAAATGTAGGCCATGATGGTATTATCGGTGTCTACCCCACCAGTTAACATCATATCGCTACGATGTTCAACTAATTCACTAATGGCCATTTTTAATGCCCCGAAAGAACTAGCACAAGCGGCATCAACTACACAATTTGTACCGCCAAAGTTAAAACGGTTAGCAATTCTCCCAGCCACAACATTTGCTAACATTCCAGGGAAAGCATTTTCATCCCATTTGACATAAGCAGATTTGATTTTATCAACAATTTTCTTAGTATCTTCATCAGATAAACCACTGCTTTTGAGAACTTTTTCCCAAATTGGATATTCTAATCTAGCAGCTAAGGGCATTGCTAATTGTTTGCCCATTGCTACACCTAAAATTACCCCAATATTCTCGCGGCTAAATTCACGAGAATCACCATAACCAGCATCTTCCATTGCTTCTTTCGCAACTACTAAACTTAATAGTTGGGAAACATCTGTAACTTCTAAAATGCTGGGGGGAATGCCAAATTCCATGGGGTTAAAATCAACTTCGGGAATGAAACCACCACGTTTACAATAGGTTTTATCTTCTGGTGTTCTTGGATTGGGATCATAGTAATCTTCCACACTCCAATGACTTGAAGGAACATCAGTAATACAGTCAACTTTATTCACAATATTTTGCCAGTAATCTCTTAAATTTCTCGCTTGAGGCATTAAAGAAGCCATACCAATAATAGCTATTGGATTTGCTTGTAGTTTTCTGTTAATTTCTTTATTTGACATGGAGTTTTCTGATAATGTGCCGTTAGTCATGTTCATTTTTTTTTCCTTTATAAACCTAAGCAAAGCCTGTTCACAACTATTAATTTGGGCTTCTAATTCCGTCAAGGAAGTATTTATTGTGTCTATCTTTTTTGGGGGGTAAGACATGATGGCATAGACTAATCTTGAGTACCGTAAATTGTGCAACACAATAGACTATTAACAGGTAGTTATTCTATCTGTATTAATGCATTTGTCGCAGGTAAGTTTAAATGCTTGACTTGAGATTAACACTACAGAATATATACACAGTTTTTTGGCAACGTTGGATTTTTTGAACCAGTTTTAGAACCTTTTGTCCATGAATAAATACTAGACAATACTGGATTTTTGATATTGAGAAAGTGAAGATATAATATCCCCGACTTCTTTATTTAATCCTGTGAATAAATTATGATTTCTTCCCAGAAGTATGATATCTGAATTGCATACTGACTCCTTAGGTTACAGGTCTCAACACAGAAGGGCTTTTATCTTTTAATCATTGAATGTTTTACCCATTTGATAATCACATTCTGTATGTTGATAAATGCTTTGACCAGTTTTTAAAATCCAGGATAACCTATTTTAGATGATTAGACTCATAAAAGCTGCCAAAATCGTTACAAAAATAATCAGCACTCTGTGGCAAATTCTCTGAATAGTGAAAAAATACTTAAACAGTTTTTTAAAAATATAGCAGTTTGTAACTTGGAGAAATACAAAACCCCAATTTATTAAGGAATAGGTTTTGTTTCTTTAGGTAATTCTGCTCTAAAAAACTGAATGAATTTTAGTATTTATTCTGTTTCTTGACATCAAATCAACAATTTATTTTTCATCTATAAATGTTGAATTAATAAAAAGACTAACATAGTTTAGGAAAAATGAATAGTTCATTTTTGCTAATTTTTGGAGAAAAATATTTATTAATTTACCTCGTTTTACATACAAGTTAATTTTCTAAGTATAATTTAAAACTGCACTTCCTAATAACATATTCTTGGTAATTACGGGTTTAATATCAATCTTTTCTTGATAATTCAAGAATTATATCTAAATTGTTTCATAAGTCACTAATCAATAAATATACAAGGGAAATATTTGAACATAACCGGGTCTTTTTTGAGCAAACTATCATAATTAAGTCCTAATTTTTGATGAATTTATAAGATAACTCACCTTTTATAGACAATTGGTTATTTATAAACCAAAGATTAATTTTTGTCCTTGATCATGTCAATAATTGATAACAATGCCAGACCAATAAGTTATAGCATTAAATACGAAAATTCTCCATATATTTAGTAAAATTTGCTAAAATAAATACAAATTTTTATATTAACTTATGATTAATCAAATATTTTGATAAAAACAAATAAATTTAGTTGACAATATCAAATTTATTTGGGATACTCGCAGGTAAGTTTATTCATTTATCTAAGTTATTAGCATCATTAATGCTTAGGAGTTGAAGATTTTTATTTCTGATGAGGAATATCGTATTTTAGGCTACTTAATTAAATGCCAATTCAAGATAAAATTGATAGCATAGCGTGGCATTAATCATCAATTATTTGCAGTAAAATCCACGTTAATTCTAGGTTAATTTGGGTATTTATAACAGCTGGGAATGCTGACAACAATTCATACATAAATAATTAGACATATCGCTTCTATGAAAGCAACAGAGGATAAGTCTATAGCCATTACGAGTATTTTTTGAAATAACACCATGGGAATAACAATATGGCAATAAATAAACAAAGCCAATTATTCAAATTGACTGCGCTAAAGTGGAAAATAATTTTGGCAACTTCTCTAACTTTAGCTACGGGGTTAGTATCCTTATACATTTTCTATCAATTGAAGATCAATTCTCAGATTCTATCTCCTGCGACAACAGCTAGTAAATCTCAACCTACCTCTATTAAAGTTGCTGTAACTGCATTAGGAAGGTTACAACCAAAAGATAAAATTACTTATTTATCTGCCCCTAATTCTATCAATGGTGTCAGAGTAGAAAAACTGTTGATCAAGGAAGGAGATAATGTGAAGAAAGGACAAGTATTAGCTTATCTAGAAAACTATGCTCGTTCCCAAGCAGCCATACAACAAGCATTTGATAAATTATTAATTGCTAGAGCTAAACTGGCACAGGTAAAAGCTGGAGCAAAAACTGGAGATATTAATGCTCAACAAGCCACAATTACTCGGTTAAATTCCCAATTACAAGGAGATATTGCCGCGCAAGTAGCAACAATTAATCGGATTCGGGCTGAAGTTGAAAATGCTCAAAAAGAGAGTAATCGCTATCAGCAATTATTTAAAGATGGTGCTATTTCTGCTTCTATTGTTGATAGTAAAAATTTAACCTTAAAAACTACACAACAGCAGCTAAAAGAGGCTCAAGCTACTCTTAAAAGGACTGAAAATACACTTAAAGATCAACTCAAAGAAGCAAAATCTAAACTTAATAGTATTAAAGAAGTTAGGTCTGTAGATGTAGAATTAGCAGAAAGTGAAGTTAAAAGTGCAGAAACAGCAATTAAACAAGCGAAAGCCGATCATGATTTAACCTACATCTCTTCCACTATAGATGGGAAAATTTTGCGAATTAATGCCAGAAATGGAGAAATAATTTCTACTGCTGGCTTTGCAGAAATTGGTAATACATCACAAATGCAAGTCTTAGCAGAAGTCTATCAAACAGATATTCAAAATATTCGAGTTGGCCAAAAAGCTAAGATTACCAGCACTACATTTCCTGGTCAATTACAAGGAACTGTGCGAGAAATTGGCTGGCAAGTTAATCAACAAGGTATCTTTAGTATTAATCCCAATTCTGACGCAGACCGGAGAGTAATTGAAGTCAAAATATCTATTGATAATCCCGCAGATAGTCAAAATATATCTCGATTAACTAACTTACAAGTTGACGTTGCCATCCAAATTTAGTTATTAGTTAATATTCATTTGTTATTTGTTATTCTCAACAAATGACAACTAATAACTAATAACTAATAACTAATAAATGACAAATAATAACTGACAACTAACAACTAATATGAATATCAAAATTCCTTTAGCGTGGCTACAGCTTGTCCAGCAGAAACTTCGCTTTGTGATAGCTGTAGCCGGAATTGGCTTTATTGTGCTGTTAATGTTTATCCAGCTTGGTTTTCAAGATGCACTATATTCTAGTGCAACAGCATTACATCAACGATTGAACGGTGATTTGTTTTTAGTTAGTTCTCAATATAAATCTTTGACAGCAATTCAAAGTTTTTCTCGCACTCGATTATATCAAACATTAGGGTTTGATGGTGTTGATTCTGTTAGTTCAATTTATTTGCAATTTGCAAAATTAAAAAATCCCGTTAGTGGTGAGAAATATTCAATTTATGTCATTGGTTTTGATCCTGGAAAATCCGTGCTAGATATTCCAGAAGTTGAGGAAAATTTAGATAAACTCAAAATTCCTGATGTCATGCTATTTGATAGAGATGCCCGTTCAGAATTTGGACCAATAGCAGAATTATTTAATCAGGGAAATATTCAACAACCAATTGAAATCTTTCCCTTTGATGCGATTAAGGGCTATCGGGTGCGAGTCGGGGGTTTATTTAGTTTAGGACCTTCCTTTGGTGTTGATGGTAATTTAATTGTTAGTGACTCAACTTTTTTAAGAATTAATCCTAATAGTCGCCCAGTTGAAAAAATAGATATGGGAGTGATTAAACTCAAATCTGGTGCTGATATAGAACGAGTTTTAAATAGTTTAAAAAACAAGCTACCGCAGGATGTAAAAATATTCACTCGTCAAGAATTTATTGATTTTGAGAAACAATATTGGTCTGTAAGAACTCCTATTGGTTTTATTCTTAACTTAATGCTGATCATGGCTTCTGTTGTTGGTGTTGTAATTGTTTACCAAATTTTGTATAGCAACATTGCTACTCAATTTATTGCCTATGCAACTCTAAAAGCTATTGGTTATGCTAATGGATATTTATTAAATGTTGTTTTTCAACAAGCATTAATCTTAGCATTGTTAGGATATATTCCCGGCTTTATTGTTTCGATTGGTTTATATGATTTTGCTATGAAAGCAACTAAATTACCTATCATGATGACAAGTAATAATGCCTTACTTGTCTTAGTATCTACAGTCTTAATTTGCATCACCTCTGGAGCATTAGCTATTAATAAACTCCGTTCTGCTGATCCGGCTGATAGTTTTTAGGAATTTGTTTTCCTGTAAATTCAGCAAATTTTGCTCAATATTCTCTAAATTAAAACCAACCAAAGATAGAAGTTTAATGTTATTAGCAACAGTAAAATTTTCTTGTCAGTGCAACAGTTCTTAATTGCAATTTCCTGCAATTAGGAAATAAGATTGTATTGCTTTCTCAACTGTATCGTTACCGTCACACTACTACAAAACACTTATCTATATTTCAACATGAACTTGCAAAACAAAACTCTGCTGATTACCGGAATTGACGAATTTATTGGTTTACGTGCAGCCGAATTAGCTATAGCTCAAGGGATGAAAGTTAGAGGTATACAAAGTTCCCAAATTAAAGATCAAACAGCGCAAAATTTAGGTATTGAAATTCTAGTCGGTAATATCACTGATCCTGGAATTTGCTCAAAAGCTTGTCAAGGAATAGATATAGTTTTACATACTGCTCAAATTGCCGAAGAAGCTGGAGAAATTAAGCATTTTCGAGAAATAAATGTCAATGGTACTATTAATATCGCTAAGGCTGCTAAACAAGCAGGTGTAAAAACATTTGTCCATCTTTCTAGCACTTTAGTATATGGGTTTGATTACCCTGAAAGGGTTACAGAATCAGGTGTACTTTCGGGTGAAAATAATCCTTATTGTCAGACAAAAATTGAAGCAGAAATCGAAGTTTTAAAACTGAACAATGCCCCTGAATTTGGAGTAATTGTAATTCGGGCTGGTGATGTCTATGGTCCTGGAAGTATTCCTTGGATTGTTCGGCCAATTCAGATGATGCGACAAAAATTATTTGCTTATGCTAATGATGGTAAAGGTGTGATGAATCATCTATATGTAGATAACTTAATTGATGCTATCTTTTTAGCCATAGAAAAATCAGCCTATGGGGAAATTTTCAACATTACTGACGGTAAAGAAACTTCTTGGAAAGATTATTTTATTCATCTTGCTTCTTTGGAAGGTTTACCAGCGCCAATGTCTTTACCTAAAGAGGAAATGAAGTTATTTCTGCGTGTGCGTCTTCAGGGACAAAAACTATTCCGTAAAAAAGCTGATATTCTCCCGGAATCAGTTGATTTTATGAGTCGTCCTTATGCCTATTCTATTGCAAAAGCACAAAATATTTTGAATTATCGGGCTAAAGTTGATTTAGCAGAAGGAATGGGTCGCACTCGTGAATGGTTGCAAAAAACTGACATTCAAAAACTGATGAAATAGATAAAATTCTCCAAGGGTAAATTTTCACAATTAGGAAGTGTTGACTAATGTTTAAAATTGTAAACCTGTTCATTGCCACTTTGCTAACTATTAGCTTTACCGAAGTAGCTCAAGCTGAATCAACAACATCATTAACTGTAGTTGTTAATGGTATTCGTAATCAAACTGGGGAAATTTGTATGAGAGTTTATAACTCTGAAAAAGGATTTCCAGATAATGCTAAAAGTGAAGTTAAAAGTGGCTGTACTAAAATTACAGGAAATTCCATTAAACAGGTATTTTCTGGATTAAAACCTGGTAATTATGCTGTGGCTGTAGTTGATGATCAAAATGGTGATCACAAACTCAATAAAGACTTTTTCGGGATTCCCGAAGAGGGTTTTGGCATTTCTAGAAATCCCATTGTTTCTATCAGCACTGGCACACCTAAGTTCAAAAATGCCCGTTTTAAAGTTGATAAGAATACTACAATTAATATCTTTTTGAAGTATTCTCTTGATCCTTAATTCGGAATTTAATACGGTTTAGTTAAGCCTAAAACTCTATTCTTAACTGAACTGTATTTATTTATAATTTACAATCGGGAGTTAAGTATAGATGCTAACTCTTTTTCCTGACCTCTAAGTTATATCTGAGACTATAGAGATAATGCCAGATTTGATGATATTTCTATCTAAGTCTTTGTTGGGTTGGTTGTTAATTCAGAGTTGTTTAACGTTAATATTTTTATGGTATTTACGTTCATACAAACCACGGTTATTACCAGATGAAAAACTACCAAAAACGGCAGTAATTCTTTGTTTACGAGGTGCAGATCCATTTTTGCCTCATTGTTTGCGATCGCTCTTACAACAAAATTACCCGCAATATGATCTAAAATTGATCATTGATAGTCAAAAAGATCCAGCTTTTAAAATTGCCAGTGAAACAATCAATCAACTGCGTGCAACTAATGTCCAAATTAGCATATTAAGAGTGGTTCGTCATAATTGTAGTCTGAAATGCAGTTCTCTATTACAAGCTGTTTCTGACTTAGATAATGCTTATGGAGTTATCGCTTTTATTGATGCTGATACTGTAGTTCATCCCCAATGGTTACGAGAATTAGTCACTCCTCTTCTTGATGACAAAGTTGGTCTAACAACAGGAAATCGTTGGTATGTTCCCACTGGTAATTATTGGGGTTCATTAGTTCGCTACTCCGGTAATGTTTCTACGGTGGTGCAAATGTTTCTCTTTCAAATTCCTTGGGGTGGAACTTTAGCTATCAAAACAGAAGTATTACATCGCATCAAACTTTTGGATAAATGGGGACAAGTGTTAACAGATGATATACTCCTCCATAAACTTATCAAACAACAAAAGTTACAAATTAAGTTTATCCCTTCTTTATTAATGCTAAATCAGGAAGAAAGTAGTTTAAGTAACTTACTAGAATCATTAAAACGATTAATAATTAGTTCTAAACTTTATCACCCTGGCTGGTTAGCCATAATTAGTGAAGCATATTCTAGTATTATCGTACCAAATCTAGTCATCATCATCATTTTCTATCTCCTGCTTCAGTCTCAATGGTACGCTGCATTTTTATTATTTTGCTCTTACATTTCCTACACCATTGGTTTAGTTTTACTCATGCTATTGATGGAAGTAGCAATACATCATATCTTACATAATCAAGGTAAAAAAATACCCAAGTTATCGCCTTTAATTATCCTCAAAATGTTAATAGTTATCCCTTTAACACAGTGGATTTATGGATTAATAATCTTATCTTCCTTCTGGACATCAACTATTACTTGGCGGGGACTTACTTATCGCATTCAAGGACGTGAAAATATTCAGTTAATTGAATATCGTCCTTACCAATGGTTAGATCAACCAATTGATCCAAAAGCTTCTCTTTAGGGAAATAGGGGAAATTTTAGATGTTCTATTTTCGCTTTAACGCTTCAATATCTAAAATTCCCCAATTCAAAATTTTCAAGAAATATCACCTCATAATCATGAACAAAAAACCTCTTCGTATTGCCTTATTTACAGGATTATACGCTCCATTCTTAACAGGAGTTTCTGTGGCTGTTCATCAAAGAGTTCACTGGTTATTAAAACAAGGACATGAGGTTTTTCTAGTTCACCCAGAAATTAATGATCAATACCCGCCACAAGTTGGTAAACGTCCCATGACAGGAATTGAAGAACTAGAAACATTTATTAATTTTTCTGCTTATTCATTTCCGACAGAACCACTGATATTTTATAAATCTTTACCCCAACCATTAAACTATCGTCATTGGAGTGATACAAAATTACTCACTCACTTTCAACCTGATATTATTGTTGTCGAAGAAGCCCCACAAATGAGAGGTTTATATTCTGGTTTTTTACAAGGTTATGGCCGTTCTGTGGGAGTAGAATATGCCAGAAAAACAAACACGCCCATTATTTCAATTTTCCATACAGATATCATTGCCTATATCCAATATTATTTCGGTAATACAGTTTTTAATTTAGTGCGTCCTCTGCTACCAATTTTAGTTAAACAATTTAGTGAAACTTATGATTTAAGTTTATTTTCTTCCCGTGAACAGCTAGCTAAATACCAAAAATTAAAAGCTCAACGAAGTGAATATCTCCCCTATCAAGGAATTGATTGTCAAAAATTTCATCCCCGCAATATTTGTCATGATCCAATTCCTGATGATCAACGTCCAACTATCTTATTTGTAGGGCGTATTACTCCAGAAAAGAATGTTAATCAACTTTTAGATATTTATCCTCTCATTGCTGCCAAAATTCCTGATGTTCATTTAGTAATTGTTGGTAGCGGTCCTTTGGATGCAGAAATTCGTCGTCGCGCTCAAAATTTCCCCCATGGTGTTACTATTTGGGGTGAATCTCATGGTAAGGAACTCTTAGGTTGGTTTGCAAAAGCAGATATATTTGTTAACCCTTCTATCACCGAAAATTTCTGCACTACAACTAACGAAGCTTTAGCTTCTGGAACACCTGTAGTGGCTGTTGTCGCTCCTTCAACTGCTGAACAGGTTATTTCTGGGGTTAATGGTTTTCTAGCAGCACCCAATGACCCTAGAGATTTTGCCCAAAAAGTAATTACAATTCTTGAAAATCCTGACCTCAAAAATCAATTAACTCAACAAGCTCGTCCCTCAATTCTGGAATTTGATTGGTCAGCTTGTACCCAAAAGTTTGAAAATAAGCTTTATGAATTAGTGAATATCCGCCGAGAGGTAGATGTCTAAATCAAACTCAAACAAACGCCAATTTGGCTACTGAAATAGAAATAGCTCTGCTAGACTATTTAAGTAGTTGACCTGTGGGCTTTTAGGTTCTTAGTTTGAGATATTGATAAAGCTATCTTGTGATCATTCTCAAGATTTCCTACTCCAAATTGATCACCAGATAACTATTATCCTCAATCGTGCCTAAAACTCTTTATACCTCAGAAGCACCAACTTCTGGGGTTTTTGTGATTTTTTTACACTACCCTCACCTTTATGTCGGGGATTATGGCATCGCTGGGGAAAGTATTTTTACGCTTCGTTACTAAATAAAGCGTAACTTAGTTTTCCCCAGGCAGCATAACAGCTTACATAATTCTGCTATAAACTGCGCTAAATCAGTGATGAAAGTGAATACCTATGAAAATATCATAGACAAATTCAAAAAAGTCCTTTTTCTGCAATAACCCGGAAGTTTGGGGACTGCCTTTTTCATCCAATAACGGCTTCATTAAATAATAAGCCGGTTGATAATTATACCAAGGAATCGAAGGCCACAGATGATGAATTAAATGGTAATTCTGCCCCAAAATCAGGATATTGAGAACTTTACCTGGATAAACCCGGGCATTTTTCCAGCGATTTCTTTCCACAAACGGACGGTGGGGTAAATAATCAAAAAATAACCCCAAAGTTATTCCTACTAAAAAAGCCGGAATAAACCAAAAGTTAAGAATATAGCCCAAAAAATGATATTGGACAGAAATATAAACAATAGTAATGATGATTAAGCGACTAATAAACCATTCTAGTAGTTCATAATTACGCCATAATCTTCTTTGGAAGAAAAATACCTCATGGTACAAAAATCTCACCGCAATTAACCACAGGGGTCCACCTGTCGAAACATAATGATCTGGGTCATCATTAGGGTGGTTAACATTACCATGATGCTGCAAATGTACTCGTGTAAATACTGGAAAAGCAAAGGCGAGAATTAAGGCACTACAATGGCCTAAGATAGCATTAACAATTCGATTCCGATGGGCTGACTGGTGACAAGCATCATGAATGATTGTTCCTGAACAATGGAGTGCTAGTGTATTGATACTAAAACACAACCAATGAGGCCATTCCCACAACCAATACCCAAAATTAGATAAAACTAACATCATCACTACGACTAAAAACATCAGCAGCGTGGGGTTAAAATCACCAGGAGGTGATAAAAGTTCTTTGGGGGGAATTGTCAGTGGCTTTTGTGCCTCCGACGTGAGCATTATTAACTCCTTTAATTAATCATCAATCTTTACGGATCATACTATTAATCTTAGTTAAGAGTAAAGTTATGTAAAGCAAGATTTATTTACAGTTCTGTTGAAGGGTCAATAAATGAGGCTATGATTCTTGGCTAAACCAGTGCTTTTAGATAAAAAACTCTCTGAGAGGACTGTTGCCAATGTACGATATCAAATTTATACCATAATTACCTCCCTAACTGCCTGTAACATTGATTTAGCAGTTAATAAAAAAGACAGTTCGTTTAATTCATACCAATTTGCAAAATGATGGTGATCAATGGAAAAATGAATTGCTGATACTGTCAGTCTTTCATCATCCAAAATCTTAAATCTCAAATGGTATAAGCAAAGATGACGATAAATTCCCCGGTAGACTCCAAAAATCTTCAACCCAGCCCATGACGCAATTAAGAGATTCTCAGCGCCGAACTAAAATTGTTGCTACTATTGGACCTGCTACCAGTAGCCCAGAAATGCTGAAAGCAATTATTGAAGCGGGTGCTACAACCCTTAGACTCAACTTCTCCCACGGAACTCATGCTGATCATCAGCGTAGTATTCGGTTAATTCGGCAAACTGCTTTTGAATTAAATAGACCAGTAGCAATTCTACAAGATTTACAGGGTCCCAAAATCCGTTTGGGTCGGTTTGAAAATGGTTCTATAATCTTAGGCAAGGGCGATCGCTTCACTTTGACAAATCGCCCTATAGAAGGAACTCAAGAAATAAGTTGTGTCACTTACGATTACTTAGCCGATGAAGTTCCCACGGGTGCAAAAATCCTCCTCGATGATGGTAAAGTCGAAATGGTGGTAGAGGACATCAACCGCGAAAAAGGTGATTTACACTGTCGCGTCACAGTTCCAGGTAAACTTTCCAACAACAAAGGTGTTAATTTTCCGGGAGTTTACTTATCCATTAAAGCCATGACCGACAAAGACCGCGAGGATCTGATGTTTGGTCTAGACCAGGGTGTTGATTGGGTAGCACTTTCCTTTGTCCGTAATCCCCAGGATATCATCGAAATTAAAGAACTAATTTCCAGCACCGGTAAAAGTGTCCCTGTAGTTGCTAAAATCGAAAAACACGAAGCCATTGAACAAATGGAGGCAGTTCTGTCTTTGTGTGACGGTGTCATGGTCGCTAGAGGTGATTTAGGGGTGGAATTACCAGCGGAAGATGTACCCGTACTACAAAAACGGCTAATTGCTACGGCTAACCGCTTGGGTATTCCCATCATTACCGCTACCCAAATGCTAGATAGCATGGTCAGTAACCCCCGTCCCACTCGTGCGGAAGTATCCGATGTCGCTAATGCGATTTTAGACGGTACAGACGCTGTCATGCTTTCCAATGAAACCGCCGTCGGTAGTTTTCCTGTGGAGGCTGTAGCGACCATGGCCAGGATAGCAGAACGCATGGAACAGGAGTACGCACAAAACCCCAACTCCCGTCAGTCACGAGATAATAAACCCTCTATTCCCAATGCTATTAGTCAAGCAGTTGGTCAAATTGCGGAAAATTTGGGCGCAGCAGCAATTATGACTTTAACACAAACTGGAGCTACAGCCCGCAATGTTTCTAAATTCCGTCCGAAAACACCAATTTTAGCAATTACACCCCATGTTAACGTAGCGCGACAGTTACAGATGGTCTGGGGCGTAAGACCGCTTTTAGTCTTAGAATTACCTTCCACTGGTCAGACGTTCCAAGCCGCTATCAATGTAGCCCAAGAAAAAAACCTCTTAACGGAAGGTGATTTAGTAGTAATGACTGCTGGTACACTTCAGGGGGTTTCTGGGTCAACAGACTTGATTAAGGTGGAAGTGGTAACTGCTATACTCGGCCAGGGAATTGGTCTAGGTCAAGGTTCAGTCAGTGGACGTGCTAGGGTAGTTCATAATGCTATGGATGCCAGTAATTTTAATTCCGGTGATATTTTAGTAGCATCCCGCACAGGTGTCGATTTTGTAGAAGCAATTCGCAAAGCTGGGGGGATTATTACTGAGGAAGATAGTCTCACTAGTCACGCCGCAGTTATCGGTTTACGTTTAGGTGTACCAGTAATTCTGGGTGTGAAGGAAGCAACACAGGTAATTAAAGACGGTGCGATTTTAACTTTAGATATACAGCGAGGTTTGATTTACTCTGGGGCGGTGGGAACTTAAACAATTAAAAATTCAAAAAAATCATTTTGGATTTTTAATTTTTGGGTTTTGAAAACATTTCATGCAGAGACGCAAAAGGCGCGAAAGGCGTTTTCTGCGTCTTGGTTTTATGAGGAATAAAAATAAACTACGAAGGAGCGAAGCACACGAAGGAAGAAGAAGGTTATTTATTCTGCAAATATTTCCGCTAAGATATCCAAAACGGCTTTTTGTTCTTCTGTAGTAATTTGACCGAGAAGTTTGACTAATCGGATTTTATCTATTGTGCGAATTTGATCAAGTACGATTTGCCCTTCTTTTCGTTGAAGTTGACAGGTTACTCTTGTGGGGTATGGTTGCCCTTTTGTTGTCATTGGTGCAACTATTACGGTGGAAATATAATGGTTTATTTCATTGGGTGAAATTATTAAGCAAGGGCGTGTTTTTTTAATTTCACTACCAATGGTAGGGTCAAGATTAACTAAGAAAACATCAAATCTGTTAACTACCATTGCCATTCATTTTCATCCCATTCTGTTGTGTTGATGTCATCTAACCCACATTCCGCACCCTGAACTGTCACAGATCAAAAAAGCAGAGATAGTAGTACATAATAACTAACGATCAATTAAAGAGAAATAAGCTTAATGAGAATACATATCATTAAAAGGGGGGTGGTGTGAGAAAGTAAAGTTTCCTAAGGAGTCCGAATTCAAGATGATTAAAAAATTTATTATTCAGAAAGCAAGAAATGAGAG